>DATKFA010000392.1:0-19832 GCA_035511715.1 Candidatus Acidiferrum sp.
CCAGCGACAAGATCGCCACGACCTATGGCGGCACGGGTCTTGGACTGTCGATCGCGCGCAAGCTGGTCGAGCTCCAGGGCGGAAAGATGGGTTTGGAGTCAGCGCCTGGCAAGGGCTCGCGCTTCTGGTTCACGCTCCCCATCGACAAGCACGCTGCTCCGCTGGCGGCAACGTGATCCGGAGGTTCTGGGCAGCGACCGGCTCACGAAAGGTGGCCGTACAAATCAACTGACCGGAGTCGCTACGTCCTGGCCGGCTCCCGGGACAGGTTGCGCCTCCACAGGTCGAGCGTTCTGTCGTAGTGGTGCTCGGAAGCATCGCGGTTGTACACGGCCAGGTCCGCCATCGCGAACCCCTGAGCAACACCTGGAATTCGTTCCACCACTCCACGGACCCCGTTGCGATGAAGCTCATCACGGAATCGATCGACCAGCTCCGGAGTGGCGGAACGGTCGATCTCGGCGAATGCGTAGTAGAGCTCACCGCGCACTCGAGCCAGATCGAGGTGTGGCGAGTCCGGCTTATCGGTGACCAGAGCGCCAGGATGGATCCCGGCGGCGGCGACGAACTCGTCGGCGAGCTCGGACGCGGCACGGAGCGCGATCCGGGCGCCCATGCAGTAGCCAACGCACACCTTGGCGCCGCGCGCGGCCGCCGGATCGGACGCGATCTCGTTGAGGATCGTCCTCGTGTCCTCCATCGCGCGCTCGGGCGTGACGCTGGAGGCCGCCGCCATCAAGCGCTTGCCTTCTTCGCCGCCCATACCCTCAGACGCGATCTTGGAGAAATCAAAAGAGAGGTATTGCCCGGCGCGGTAGTAGAGGTCGGGGGCCACGCAGAAGTACCCACTCGCCGCGAAGCGCCGCGCGTTCTCCTTGATCTGGTCGCGGTAGCCGACGCCGTCCATGTAGAGCACAGCCACGGGATACGCGCCGCCACCGTCCGGATGGGCGACGAACACCCTCATGGTGCCGTCAGCCGTCCCTACAAGGATTTCCCGTTCAGCCACAGCCATATTGAGTCTGCCGATTTCAACGCTCGGTTTGCAATCAGCGCGTGACAGCGCCTGGGTTTCAGCTGTGACCGTTGAGGACCTCTCGCAGCCGGCGCGCGAAGGCCTCAGGTTGGCCGGCGTAGCCGGACTCCCCGCCTATGAAGCCGCCGTGATGACTGGGGAACACCGTCGGCTGCTGACCCATCAGCTCCGCAGTGGCCTCCGACGTCCGTCCGGTGAATGTGCCCTTGGACTCCTCACCGACAGCGATCACGATCCGCGCCGGGGCCGCGGCCAGGGAGTCGAAATCGGGGCGATAGTTGCTGACCGGCCACGACCGGTCCGAAAGGAGAGGGTCGTCACGCCGGCCGTCGTCCTCGGCGCTGATTCCGAACTGGGCGGGATCGGGTGCAGGGTGCGCAAAGTACTCGTCGGTGAACTCTCCCCGCCACGAGGTCATCGCGATGAAAGCGGCCATGCCTGCGCCCCACCCATTCGCTTCGTATGCATCCCGAAAAGCCGCGCGGGCCTTCTCCGCAGCCTTGGCGTCCGGAAGCACGGAGATCAGGGGCGGCTCGTGCGCCACCAGCGTCGTCACGTCATTGGGGTATCGCGCCACGAGGGCGAGCGCGGTCACCGCGCCGCCGCTGCTTGCGAACATCTCGACCGGGCCGGCTCCGAGGGCTCCGATGACGGCGTGCACGTCCTCTGCCTGGACGGTCGGCGAGTTGTCCACCCGGCCATCCTTGCGGATGCTGCGGCCGAGGCCGCGCGGGTCATAGGTGATGACGGTGCGGTCGGGAAAGTAAGACGCCAACGTGGTGAAGCCGCTGGCGTCCATCGGCTGTCCGATCATGAACAGCGGTGGGCGCCCGTCCGCTGTTGGCAGTGGACCGTGGACGTCGTACGCGATGTCGGCCTCGGCGGTCTCGAGCTTGTGCGTCTTCATACCAGTACGACTTGTCGCGGCTTCAGAACTCATCGGACCCTACGCTAGCGCGAGGTGCTGGCACCGTCGACCGCTCTCCATGTGCGTCAGCTTCTCGCGTCCTTTCTTATATGTGGCGCCGGCCATCCTCGCCAGGGAGGCAGGCACGGGGCCTGACACCAGGCCCCGTGAACATGCTTTCAGAACCGATCAGGCTGACGGCGTGATCCCGAGCGCGAGCAGCGCGTTGACCGCGTCGCCCGCCGTCCCGTATACCGTCGAGCGAGCGCCCGTATCGCCGGCCGCCCCCGAAGGGGGAGCCAGAACGTCGCCCTCGTAGAACCTGTCGTTGGGCGGCGAGACGCCGGCGATGTCGTTGATCAACACTCGGTGCTCGCACTCGATCCCGCAGATCTGTGCCGCGACCTCGGCCACGAAGACGCCGAGGCTCGAGCCGTCGGTCGCTCCCGCCTTGACCGCGCCAAGGTAAGCGCCGATGAAGATCGACTCCAGGTTCTGCCCCATCGAGAGCATGCTCCCGGCGTTGCCAAACGTTCCCGCCGGGAAGGCGAAATGGCCGAAGGGAAAGGTGCCCCCGTTGGCGAGCAGCGCCGCGAGGTGGGACGACTCCTGGTTGAATGCCGCACCGAAGTAGCCGCGATGCGACTCGTTGAGCAATGTGTGAGTCGCGGCATCACCGGGCGCCGAGTAGGGCGAGCCTTTGCCCAACGCGTTGCCGTAGAACGCGATGCCGATCCGTTCGGCGCCGACTGCCGCATTCACAAAGTCGAGCACCGCGCCCGAGGCGGCAAAAACGCCCGTGACCCGGCCAGCACCCACAGCGGCTATCGCCGCGGTGCCGCCGGCGATGGCCAGCTTCTGCATGAAGCCCCGTCGCGTCGACACCGGCTTGAAGTAGTCGACCGATCGCAGGATCTGATCGATGCGCCCGGTCTCCTCAGGCCGCTCGTCCCTCATGGCACTTTTCTCCCGTTCGGACGTCAGGAGGATTCGCACCGCCCCACTCCACGGGCGGCGAGCCCGGCGTCATACCTGAGTACGTGCGCATCGGTCGGTTGGATCACAGGCAACCGCCAATTCGCGGTGATCTCTGTCCAGTATCCAGACGTACTGGGAGGTATCGGCCCATCAGATCACGCAGCCAATCGAAGCTTCGCAGGGATGCGCTGACCGCATAGATTGTCAGCGTGGAGGTCGCACCAACCCGGTTCGAGTCGGATGGCGAGCTCGCAGCAGCCATGTCTTCACGAAACGAAGCCGCGATCGGTGAGCTCTACGACCGCTATGGCCGGCTGGCCTATTCCATTGCGATGCAGATGCTGGGTGATCCTGGCAGGGCCGAGGAATGCGTGCAGGATGCCTTCATGAGAGTCTGGAGGTCGAGCTCCACGTTCGACCCGGCGCTTGGCTCGCTCCGGTCATGGCTGGTCGCCACCGTCCGCAATCGGGCCATCGACATCATTCGATCCCAGCGAAGGGACACGACGCGTGAGCTGGAGCTCGGCTTTGAGCTCTCCGACGACAGCGCCAATCCCGAGTCAGAGGCATCCAGCTCGTTCGAACGGCGGGCCGTACGAGCCGCGATGGCGCACCTTCCTCAGGAACAGCGCAAGACGCTCGAGCTGTCGTACTTCGGTGGCTTCACGCAGACCGAGATCGGCAAGATCATGGCCGTCCCGCTGGGGACCGTGAAAAGCCGGACCAGGCTTGCCCTCGAGAAAGTGTCCTCATATCTCCGCGCGACCGGAATGATCGATGTCTGAGCACGAGCGGCTGCGCGATTCCGTCGAGCCGTGGCTTCTCGGTTCGCTCGACCCGGAGGAGGCTGAGTCGGTCCGCCTACACGTTGAAGACTGCCCGGACTGCCTCGAGACGATCCGGCGCCTGAGACCGGCTGCCCAGGCACTAGGCCTCGCTGTCCAGGATGCAGCACCGCCTGCATCACTGCGAGATCGGATCATCGCCCGTGCGAAAACCGAGGGTGACGGCGCCTTCCAACCCGCCCCGCCACATCCACGCGTGCGTGTGCTCCCGGGGGCCAGGGCTGCTTTCAGGTGGCGATTCCCCGCCGCAAGCGTCGCCGCGATGCTTGTGCTAGCGCTCGCCGTGGGGCTCCTCGCCGGCACGCAGCTGGGCCGTCAGAGCGCTCCGCCCCCGTCGAGCCAGGTCCTGCACTTCAAGCTCGAGGGGCACGGCGACATGCAGGGCTCGCGTGCAAGCGTCATCGAGCTGTCCGCCGACGGTATCGCGCTCGTGACGTTCTCGGGGTTGCAGCAGCCCTCGGCTGGAAAGGTATACGAGCTGTGGTTGATCAAAGGCTCAGGCCACGCGGACCCCGCCGGCGTCTTCTCGCCAGATGCCGATGGCAGCAAGATCGTGGTCGTCGAACGCCCGCTTGCGGGTTACAACATGATGGCGGTCACAGTTGAAGTTGGGCCGTCGGGAGTCGGAAGTCCGACTCAGCAGCCGGAGCTTTACGGCTCGGTGGCCTGACATCGATACCGTCCACCGTGACCACGCAAGAGGAGACCAGGGAAAGATGTGGGATTCGGGCTACGCAGAAGCGACGCTTCCTGCTCGAGACCTCGATCGCGCGAAAACGTTCTACTCGGATCGCCTCGGTCTGAATCCGGTATCAGAAGACCGGGCGGGCGTCCACTTCGTCGTGGGAGGCTCCCGTTTCCGGCTGTTCCGAAGTGGAGGCGTGGCGTCTGGCGCTCACACCCAGCTCGCTCTGGTGGTCGTCGACCTCGACGGGGCGGTCAACGAGCTCAAGTCGCGAGGCATTGAATTCGAGAGTTACGACTATCCGAACTTGAAGACGGTTGACGGCGTAGCCGACCTCGGTTACGCGCGCGCCGCGTGGTTCAAAGACAGCGAGGGCAACCTGCTCGGCATTGCCCAGCTCGCCGGCGAAAGCTCCTGATCCAGGGCTGAGCTCTCACCCCTGGCGTTGCGAGCGCTTGTCGACGCTTCGCTGGGACTCGATCGCCTCGCCCTCGGCCGGAACGTCTCGGATCGACTCTCCTGCGACCACGTGAATGACCGGCATATGCGGCGCTTTCTGCCCAGCCGGCTGACCACGCCGCCTGGTTAGAGAGTTCAGGGCGGAGAAGCAGACGAGCCTGATCGACCCGGTCTGGAATGTTCACCATGCGAGGAGCGCTAAAGTCCGATGGATGGGCACCGTCACCATTGCTGCCACTTACGGAGCCGGCGGAAGTGTGATCGCGCCGGCCGTGGCCAGACGTCTGGAGCTGCCCTTCATCGATCGGGCGATTCCCGCGGCGCTTGCCCGCGAAATTCACGAACCGCTCGACGCGGCACTCGCCGACGACGCGGACAGGACCCCGCGTGTCGCGCGACTGCTGGACAGGGTTCTTGCCACGAGCGGACTGTTCGTGGGCGTGCTGGCCTCGCCAGAGCAGCGCGGCGCCCTGCCGGAGATCGCTCGGACTGAAGAGGTACTCCGTCACATCGCGGACACGACCGGAGCTGTCGTCCTCGGACGCGCCGGGGTCTTCGCCCTCAAGGATCGCCAGGGCGTGCTGCACGTGCGGCTGGACGGGGAAGTGGAGGCCCGCCGCCGCGCGGCTGCGGCGCGACACGGGATTGACATGGCCGCGGCTACCCGCGCCCAGGAGCAGAACGACCGCGCCCGCCGTGCGTACGTCGAACACTTCTATCCGCGGGCGGGAGCGTGGAACGACCCCCGCCACTATCACGTGATGCTCGACAGCACAGCGATCTCGCACGAGGCGTGCATCGAGATCATCGTCACGGCCGCGCAGGACCTCTTCAGCGCCGCCGCGCGGTCTTCAGGGAGGTCTTGACCAACGTGACAGCCGCCGAGCAGCCGCAAGCGACACCTGAAGCAACGTCGTCTCCGGCCGCCGCCCAGCTGTCGCAGTCGTTGATGCTCTTGCCGCCGCGACGGAAGCTGGCGATCCTGGGCGCGATCCTCCTCACGTTATTCCTCGCGTCACTCGACCAGACGGTCGTCGGAACCGCCCTGCCGCGCATCATCACCGACCTGAATGGCGCGAACCTCTACGCGTGGGTCGTTACGGCGTACCTCCTGACGTCGACGATCACCGTGCCGATCTACGGCAAGTTTTCGGATGTGTTCGGCCGCAAGGTGATGCTGATGATCGGCGTCTGCATCTTCCTCTTCGGCTCCTGGCTGTCAGGTGCGTCGCAGAACATGACCGAGCTCGTGCTGTTCCGCGCCATCCAGGGCCTCGGCGCGGGCGCGCTCTTCCCGATCGTCATTGCGACCATCGCCGACCTGTACAGCCCACGCGAGAGAGGGCGTTTCCAGGGATTGTTCGGAGCTGTGTTCGGCCTGAGCTTCATCGTCGGCCCCTTCTTGGGGGGCTGGATCACAGACCACATCAGCTGGCACTGGGTGTTCTACGTCAACGTGCCGTTCGGGATCGCGTCGCTCATCGTGCTCTGGACCACGCTGCCGGGCATCGGCCGCCGGACGGCCTCGCCTCGCGACCTCGACTACCTGGGCATCGTCGTGTTCACGGCGGGCGTCGTTCCTCTGATGGTGGGCCTCAGCAACAAGGGCTTTGTCAACAGCTCCGGGCAGCTGCCCAACTGGACCGATCTCAACGTCGGCGGCCTGATCGTCCTCGGCATTGTGATCCTCGTCGGCTTCGTGCTGGTCGAGCTTCGCGCCAAGGAACCCATCATCCCGCTCGCACTCTTCCGCGGTCGCGACTACTCCGTGAGCATGGCGGCCGTCTTCGTTTTCGGTGTCGCCATGTTTGCCGCCGTCCTGTTCATGCCGCGCTTCTACCAGACGGTCCGCGGCATCAGCGCCACGGCCTCGGGCTATTACATCTGGCCCTTGCTCGTCGGACTGATGGGCGGCAGCATCGGATCGGGTCTGCTGATCAGCCGGCTGGGCCGCTACAAGTGGCTCATGGTCGGCGGCGCCGTCGTGATGGTTATCGGCGGCTACCTGCTGACGCGCATCACCGCCGACATCTCGGACTGGACGCTCTGGGCGTACATGCTGGTCCTTGGTTTCGGCATCGGGCCGTCGATGGCCGGCTTCACCGTCGTGGTTCAGAACTCGGTTCCGATCAACCGCCTCGGAGTCGCCACGAGCACGTTGACCTTCCTCCGCCAGATCGGCGCTTCAGTTGGCCTCGCCGTGGCTGGGACAGTGTTCTCCACGCAATTCGCGAATCGCTTACCGCAGACGCTGGCAGCTCACGGAGTGCCCCAGCAAGCGATCCCACAGCTGGTCAAGCTTTCCGAGCTGCTGCAGAGCGTGGGCAATGGTCGGTCGGTCCTGGAGCGGATTTTCACGGGACCTGAAGCGGTCCTCATCCCGAAGGTCATCGCGGGCGCCAACGAGGCGCTCGCCCTCGCGATCGGGGACCTGTTCTGGGTCACGTTCATCGCCGCCGTGCTGGGCCTGTCCTTCACGTTGATGCTGCGCGACCGCCCCCTGCGGTCAGCTCGCGAGATTCGGGCCGAGGCCTCGGGCGTTCAGATGGATCCGGCGCAGCAACCCGCCGCTGAACTCGGCGCGTAACCGCTCTACCCGAAGCCGGCTCAATCGGGGTATTCGTCCTTCCGCCAGCCGCGGGGCTCGGCGGGTTGCGCTTTCGGAGTTCGCTCGAGCAGGAAGCTGAAATAGGGCGCGACGAACGGGTCGGGTGCCGACACGGTGTAGGTGTGGTAGACGGTGCCGTTCTCGCGCGCGAAGGCGATCCAGCTCGGGTTTTCGCGAAGGCCGTCCTTGAGCTCGGCCCCGGTCTGGCCCGACCACTCCTGGAGCCAGTCAGGCGGGTGGGCGATCATCTCCTGGACCTCGGGGATCTGCTGTGCCTGCTCCTCCGTCAGGGCGAGTCCGTAGTCGAAGGCGAATTCGGTGTTGTAGGTCGATACGTACGGAAACTGCCAACCCATCCGCCGCTTGTAAGCCATCAGTCGCTCGATCGGCGCCCGCGAAAAACAGATCAGCGTCACGTCGCGGTGGTTCAGATGGACGAGAGAACCGTCGAGGCCGTCGCCCAGGCTGGTGCACCCTGGGCATGCGCCGATCGAGTAGTCGGGGCCGAACATGATGTTGTAGGCGAGCAACTGCGAGCGGCCGTCGAAGAGCTCGGCGAGTGTCTTCTTGCCGTCCTCGGTGTCGAACTCGTATTGCTTCTTGACCGGCACCCAGGGAAGTTCGAGACGCTTTTTCTTGATCGCCTCGTTCAGCTCCGCTTGCTCGGACTCGAGCTTGGCGAGCTCGTCCCGGGCTGCCTGCCATTCCGATTGGGTTCCTATCTTGTGCTCGGGCATCTCATGTACCTCCTGTTGAACTCATGCGTTGCCGTGCGCGGCCGAAGCCGAAAGTCGGATCGGGGACTACGGCGCAGCTTGCTCGTCGAGGAACGCGATCGCGACCGCCGCGAGCAATGGCGAATCGCCGATGTTGTAGTGGGTCAGGCCCGGGAGGATCGCCAACGCGTGGCCGCCCTTCGGCCGGCCTTCGCCCATCCAGCCCCCGTCGCGCAGCCCGCCGTCCAGGAGCTTGAAGACCTCGACGTAGTGGCTCGGCGGCGCCATGTCGGCGTCGGCGGCGACGATGAGCGTCGGCATCTGCAGACCGCGAACCTCGTCGCTGTAGTCGAAGTCGTTCGCCATCGATTGGCCGAGCTTGTCAAGCAGTCGAGGAAAGTCCTCCGGCCGCGGGGCCACGCGCTGGTACAGCTGGTACATGGGCGTTTCCTTCATGAACTCGGCGGCGGCCGCGCTGACCTGGCCTTGCTGCGCCAGCATCTCGGCAGGAATCGCATCACGCCAGACGTTTCCCGAGACGACGACGAGCCGGCGCACCTTCTCCGGGTACCTGGCCGCGGTGTGGAGCGCGACGCCGGCCCCCAGTGAATAACCCACCAGCTCTGGCTTGTCCAGTCCGAGGTGATCGATCAGCGCGGCTATGTCGTCGGCCATGAGACGCGTGTCGATCGGCCGGTCGATGTCAGCGGTCCGGCCGTGTCCTTGGAGATCGACGACGACGACCTGGTGCCGCTCCGCGAGCAGCGGCAGGACCGGCCCGAACGTCTCGCCCGACATGAGTCCGCCATGGAGCAGGATCAGCGGCCTCCCGGCGCCGTGAATCTCGTAGTAGAGATTGATGCCGTTCACCTCAGCGTATTGACCGGCGCCCTTGGCTTTGGTCGTCCTAGCGGTGGTCATGTCGATGCTCCTTGAGTGGCAGCGGGATCGGATTTCTAAGCTACAGACTCATCCAACGCCCCGAATTAATCGATGGCAGCCTTGCTCGCGCTCGATGTGATTTCTTGAACCCGGCGGCCTAACCAAGTCGATACGCGACGATGGCCGGCTGCTGGGTCGTGCTGAGTGGTAGGCCGGCCCCCGCGATCAAAGAATCGCCGGCGATCGCCAGAGTTGAGTTCGAACCCGCCGGGAGCTCATCGGCCCGGGAAACAAGGCGCGGTCAGGGAACGGCAGCACCAGCGGTGAAGCGAACAAAGTTGTCGATGACGGTGTCCCAACCGGTGTAGTAGTTGGCCCTGGCTCGGGCGCCGTCGGGACGCCGATCCCATCCGCTGTGGACCAATTCGACGACTGTGCCAACCGCCGCCATTGCAGTGAAGGTGACTTCAACCGTGCCCGCCTCGGTCTCTGGGTTCCCTGGGTGCCAGGTGAACGTCACGCGGTGGGGAGGTTCCCATCGGGTGACAGTTCCCCACACCGCCCTGGATCCGTCGCCCAGAGTTTCCACGATGACGCCTCCGACGCCTTCTCCGAAGACAACGCCGACAGCGCTCTCCTCACCAACTGAGTGGGTAGGCAGCGGCCACCACTCGTGAATGCCCTGGGTGAACAGTTTGAAGGCGCGGTCAGGAGTCGCTGCGACCGTCACAACCTTGCGCAAATCAGCAACATGAGCGCGATCAGCCATGATGGCGGGTCCCTTTCGTCGGTGCCTTTAGGGTGATTTTGTCTCTGCGAACCCTGGCCGCGTATCGATCGAGGGCGGTGGTCCAGAATCCGTCCAGCCACGCACCCAGATCATCGAGGCCCGCCGGGTCGAGCCGGTAGACATTGCGAGTCCCGACCTCCTCGTAGGTGACCAGCCGGCTCCGCCGAAGGACCTGAAGATGCTGGGAGATCGCAGGACGGCTGACTGGCACCTGCGCGGCCAGCTCGACAACCGATGCCGGCCCGCGCCGCAAGGACGCAACGATCATGCGGCGAGTCCGATCTCCAAGGGCGTCCAGCACCACTTCGTAAGTGTCCACGAACCGTAAGTTACTACGAACGAATGGCGATGTCAACATGGATCAGCCTTCGGACTGCGCCGGGCCCCTCCTGTCGTGGGCGGCGCCTGTTAATTAACGAGTAAACATCAGCCGCACCAACGGATAGAGTCCGGGTTGTGCCTGAGGTCAACGAGCGCCGGCTGGCGTCGATCACTGCAGCGACCGACGCTTTTAACGACGCCGTGCCTGACATCGATGCGCTGATCGGAGTCGTCGCCGAGCACATCTCCCGGGCGTCCGGCGACTTCTGCTCGGTGGTGCTGCTGTCGCCTGACGGCCGCCAGATCGAACCGGTCGCCGCCTACCACCCCGACCCGGGAATCATGGCCGATGCAGGCCACTTCGTCGGTATTGCAATGGACCTCGAGGCAGCCGGTCCATGGAAGACCGTCCTCGGCGACCGCAGGCCGGTCGTGATTCCGATCGACCCCGACCACCTGCCGCCCAACCTGGCGCCGCATCAGGCGGCGCACATCAAGAAATGGCGGATGCGCGGCACGGCGATGATCCCGATGGTTGCCCAGGACCGTGTCGTCGGCGGGCTCAACCTCAACCGGTACGAGGGGAGCGAGCCGTTCACCGAGCACGACATCGAGCTGCTCGAAAGCCTGGCCTCGCGCGCCGCGCGTGCGATCGCGACGGCGCAGCTGCTCCGCAACCAGCGTCTGCTGGCGAGCG
Source organism: Candidatus Acidiferrum sp. (assembly GCA_035511715.1). Lineage (GTDB taxonomy): Bacteria > Chloroflexota > Dormibacteria > Dormibacterales > Dormibacteraceae > 40CM-4-65-16. Next base: position 10,925 of record DATKFA010000392.1, read on the forward strand.
AGCTCGAGGCGAAGGTCATCGAGCGCACTGAAGGCATGCGGCGTGCCCAGGCCGAGGCAGAGCTTGCCAGCCAGGCCAAGAGCCGGTTCCTGGCCAACATGAGCCACGAGCTGCGCACGCCCCTGAACGCGATCCTCGGGTTTTCCGAGCTGCTCCTCGACGACACCAAGGGACGAATCGACGAGGCGACGAGGCACCGCTTCCTCGGACAGATCCATGCTGGCGGCGAGCACCTGCTCCAGCTCATCAACGACGTGCTCGATCTGTCGAAGGTCGAGGCGGGCCAGATGGTGCTTCACCAGCAGCACGTTGTACTTGTCGACGCCGTACGCGAGGTCCTGTCGACGGTCGAGCCGCTGGCGCGGGCCAAGGCAATCACGCTGGCCGGCGAGCCGGACCCCGCACTGGACGTCGTGGCCGATCCCGGCAAGTTGAAGCAGATGCTGCTCAACCTGCTGTCCAATGCGATCAAGTTCACGCCGGACGGAGGCCGAGTCAGCGTCGAAGCGCGCCGGGTCGACTCGTCGATCGAGATCAGCGTCATCGACACCGGAATCGGGATAGCCGCCGTCGACATCGCCAGGCTGTTCACCGAGTTCCAGCAGATCGATCCTGGATCCGCGCGCAGGCAGGAAGGCACGGGTCTAGGCCTGGCCCTGACCAGGCACCTGGCGCGACTGCACGGTGGCGACATCAGCGTGGAGAGCGAGCCGGGACGCGGGAGCACGTTCACTCTGCGGCTGCACGCTCCCGGCTCGGAAGCGGCCGCGGATGCCGATCGTCCACTGATCCTGGTCGTCGAGGACAACCCGGCGGCCGCCGAGATCCTGGGCCGCCACCTATTGCGAGGCGGTTTTCGGATGCGTGTTGCACACACCGGGGCTGAGGCCCTCACGATGGCGACGGAGCTGAAGCCTGTGGCGGTGACCCTCGACATCCTTCTGCCCGAGATCGACGGCTGGGAGGTGCTCGCTCGACTCAAAGAGGTCGAGGCCACGCGCAACATCCCCGTGGTCGTGGTGTCGGTGGTCGACAATCCCGCGCTCGGCCGTGCCCTGGGCGCGATCGACTACTTCGTCAAGCCCGTCGACGGCAAGGCGCTCCTGTCGCGGCTCGACAAGTACGCCTTCACCTCCAGGGTCAAGCGCGAGCCCGTACGCGTGCTCGCGGTGGACGACGAGGCGGCCAACCTCGAGCTGGTCGAGGCCCAGCTCACGCCCGCGGGCTTCGAGGTGCTCAAGGCCAATGGCGGACAGGAGGGGATCGATATGGCCCGGTCGCAACACCCGAGCCTGATCTTGCTCGACCTGATGATGCCTGGCGTCAACGGCTTCGATGTTGTGGAGGCGCTCCGCGCCGACGACACGACACGCCTGATTCCGATCATGGTGCTCACCGCCAAGGTGCTCACCGAAAGCGACAAGCGGACGCTCAACGGGCACGTTGCTGGGATTTTCAAGCGCGACTCCTACGCCGGCGCGGAGCTGATCGGGTGGCTCAGGGGGATCGTCTCGAAAACGGGCGCTCAGGCCGTCAGCGGTCCGTAAACGAATCCCCTGCCTCGGCTGCGGCCTTCAGATCCGCGGTCGTGCGCTCGAACATGGCACCGAAATCCGGCAGTGACCTGACGATCAGCGGCAGCAGCATGCCCTGAAAGACCTCATCGATCGTCACCTCGGTCGATCCAGGCTTTCCAGGAGCCAGCCGGTACGTCCGCTCGCTCACGAGCAGCGGCCACCGATTCAGGCGCCACACCAACAAGTTCGGCTCGTCGAACGTGACGACTGTCGGGCTGAAAGTCTGGCCGGGAGCTTCGGGCACTCTGAAAGAGACTCGTTCGCCTGGTGCGATCTTGCCTTCGATGCTCGTCAGGGTCGAGTTCCATCTCGACTGCGCACCGATGTCGGTCAGGAGGTTCCAGACGGCGGTGGCCGGCGCTGCGATCGACCTGGTGACGGCGATGGCGAGTCGAAACGTGGTTCGCTTCGTGGTCGCCTTTCCGTTCGAGGATTCAAACGCCACCGCGGTCGCTAACGGGCTTGCGCGGGCTGGTTCGGCTCGGCGAGAGTCAGCGGGTCCCGATACCAGCGGACGGATCGGTCCAGGTCGGAAACATTGATACTGCAGACCAGGGTGCCCCGGAATTCGATCTTGCTCATCGGCCTCTCCGTCTATGGTTGGCTTCGGTCCGAGCATCTTACCATCGGTTAGATGACACTCAAGGCACCTGTGCGCCGCTATCACCACGGCGATTTGAAGGTGGCCCTGGTGGACGCCGTAGAGCAGGTTGTGAGGAAGCGTGGCCTCGGCCACGTCTCGCTCCGGGCTGTAGCTCGGCAGGTCGGGGTCACGCACGCCGCCTCGGCCCACCACTTCGAGAACAAAGCCGGCCTCCTGACCGCGTTCGCGACCCAGGGCTACGTGCAGCTGGCGCAGGCGGTGCTGGCGGCGATCAATGAGGCTCAGCCCCTCGATGGCCCTTCCGTCCTCGAGGCTGTCGGTCGCGGCTATTTCAGGTTCGCGCTCGCCAATCCGGGTCGCTTCGAGGTCATGTTCAGGCTCGACCTCTTGAATGCAGACGACCCCGACTTCGTGGCCGCCAGTGACGGCGCCTACTCACTCCTCGTAAGCACGGTGGCTCGATGCCAGGCAGAGGGCTTCCTGGGGAGAAACGACCCAGAGGTGGTTGCGGTCGCGGCCTGGTCGATGGTTCACGGCCTGGCTGCGCTCTGGATCAGTGGCCGCCTGGGAGAGCGGATTGGCGAGAAGGATCCACATCGCCTTGCAGACCGAGTTTCGCGGCTCTACGTCGACTCCGTTCTGCGCGCGACCGCTTCCTAGGGACCGACCACCCAGAGTCATGTTGATGGCGCAGAGTGTGGGCTTCAGTCGGAGGGCGCCACGCCGGCAACTTGCGGACGATCCACCGATCGACGCTGAAACGCCCGGCGTCCACGAGTAGAAGCGCCAGGAAGACGAGGCTGTAGACGATCGCGGCTCCGACGTCGGTGCTCGTGCCCGGCACGTAAGGTCTGCCGAATCCTTCGGCGACGGACCAAACGATTCGAAACTGAAGCGGTGAACGAGCCACTATCGCCGTGTCTGACGTCCTTGTTTCGCGTCTCATGTCGCCGAGCAACTACGCGGGGCCATTACGCCGAAGCGAGCTTGTAACGGCGTGACGTAGTTGACGCTGCCATGAGCCATAGCGCTCTCGAGGATGCGGCCCCCCGCCCGCCGTCGCTCTCAGTGATTGACGGCCTCAAGTACACCGGCCGGGCGCAGATCTTCAATCGCTGGCTCATCCCCACCTACCGGACGGCGTTTCGCTGGATGGGCACCCGCATGGACGCCGAGGAAGCAACGGCCGAGGTGTTCAGCGGCCTGGTCCTCACGCTCGCTTTGCCCGCCGAGGTGCGGCTCGTGGACGAGCAGGTCAACGACGCCGCGCTCCTGGCCGTGACGAGGTTTTGGTCTGACAGGTACGACGTCCGGCGGGTTCAATGGAGCGAGATTTGCGCAGCCGAGGCGGTCTGGCGACCGACGTCAACACTGGACACGCTCTTCGAGGGACTTTCAGCGGAGATGCGGTTGGTTCTCGTGCTCCGATTCCTGCGCAAGCGCAGCCTCGCGGCGATCGCGGCGCAGCTCGGCATACGCCAGGCTGGGGCTCGATCAACCATGATCACCGCGCTCACCGACATCGCCGAGCGGATCGGACTTCCGCCGGAGCCGGCTGGAGTCGCGCAGGAGGAATGCGTGACAGCGTTCGTGGACGGCCTCATCGCAGAAGCCCGGCCCGTGCGCTTCGGCGTGGACCCTCAAGCATGGCCGGCCCTGGTTGGCGCAACTCATGTTCAGGCCGCCATCGCCGGCAACGACCTGCCCCAGCGGCGGTTCGTCAGGATGATGGAGCGTCGCCTCCGGACCGCCGAGGAGCAAGGGATTGTAACGAGCCTGCGTATCTGGTCTGCATGACCAGGGGGCCCGGGTGGTCGAGGTGACGGAACTGCGGGTAGTCGGCGCGCCAGAACCGGATCCGCCTCCGGACACGATCGGCGCCATCTACCCCGATTGGGAATCGGTCTACCAGGACAACGTCGTGGGCATCTACCAGCTCGTTTTTCGAAAGGTCGGCAACGCCGCCGACGCCGAGGACCTTGCTGAGGAGGTGCTGATGCATACGTTGAAGACCCTTCGCCTGCCCGCTCCCGTCAACAACGTTCGGTCCTATCTCGTCAAGACCGCCCGCACCGTGCTCGCCGATCACTGGCGCCGCCACTACGCGGCCCGTGACGCAGCGGATGAGCTCGAGCGTATGCCCGCCGAGCTGAGCGCCAACCCCGATGCCTCCGACCGCGCAGCACGCCTGCTCGCGCTGCTCCCGGACAATTTCAGATCGATCCTCGAGCTTCGGTTTCTCCGCGGATACTCGGTCCGCGAGGCGGCCGCCGAGCTCGGCGTGACCGAGTCCAACGCACGCGTCATGCAATTTCGAGCCCTGCGCAAGGCCGCGGAGCTCGAGGGCGAGGTGCTTCGATGAAGAGCTCAGCCGATCGCGTCGCTCAATTCGTCGACGACCTGCTGCACCGACGCCGGCCTCGCCGGTTCAAAGCCTCGCCCGAAGAGGCCGAAGCGATGGGCGCGGCCGCCGGACTCGCGGCGGCGCGCGTCGGTGCCGACCTGCCTGACAAGGCCGCCCTCGATCGGATCCACAAAAGGCTCAGCGAAACCCTGAACGAGGGTCCCGCCCTGGAGCGCCGCTTCTCTCGGCGTGACTGGTTGCGCACGGCCGGCACAGCTGCGGCGGCGGTCGTTGTTGGCGTAACGCTCGACAAGGTGGTCACCAATCAGCAGCAGTCCGCCGGGCCCGGAGGGCCGGGCACGACACCCGGCACCGCGACGCTGCTGCCCGACGGCGGGAGCTGGCGACCGGTCGCCGCCCTGAGCGCGCTGCCGGTTGGCCACGCGTTGCCGGTTTCGACCGCGGCCGTGGACGCAGTCCTCATCAACGACGGCGGGAACATCAGCGCCGTCTCGGGAATCTGCACGCACCTCGGCTGCAAGCTGCAGCCCGATGACGCGAATCGCAAGCTGAACTGTCCTTGCCACCAGACCGCGTTCAGCTGGTCGGGCAAGGTGCTGTACTACCGGTTGAAGGCTGCGCCGGCGAACCTCCCGCTGATTCAATCCCGCGTGAACAACGGAGCGATCGAGCTGTACGTCGTCTGAGCCTCGTGTAATGCCCGCGCGTAATTGCGCGTGTCATGAGCTCCACAAGCGACCGCACCAACGCAACGACAAGACGGACCTTTCTCGGCTGGTGGCTCGGCACGCTGCTGACCGCCGCGGTTGTCACCGCCGTCGCCCCGCTCGCCGTCTACCTGTTTCCACCGCGTAACCCGAACCAGGTCAAGGAAAAGCTTCGGGTCGCGCTCGACCGACCTCTTTCCTCGCTGCAGGAAGGAACCGTGTCGCGCTTCGATGCGCCCGCGGGTACCGCCTTCCTGATGGCAGACGGTGGAGAGCAGAATTCGCCGGGCGATCCGACGTTCGCGGGCTTCGTGACCCGCGATCAGGGACAGCTCCGCGCCTTCGCGATCACCTGTCCGCACCTGGGCTGCTCCTACGCCTTCGACGACGGCAAGAAGCACTTCGTATGCCCGTGCCACGGCTCGGAGTTCGCCCTCGACGGCAGGGTGCTGCACGGACCTGCGACCAGCCCGCTCTCACACCTGACATGGCAGGCCGGGCCAAACGGCAACGACATCGTGGTCGACGGCACGACCATCAGCGGCTGATAAGGGCCCTGTAACGGAGCCGCATATCTAGCGGCGTCACATCAAACACAAGGGAGGATCGCAAGCACTGTGAACTGGAAGATCGGACTCAACGTCGCCTTCGCGGGCGCCGCACTGCTGGTCGCCGCGTGTGGAGGCTACGGCACCTCCGCGTACGGCGGCTCGACGTCGCCATCAAACAACGGGCGCTACCCCGGCGTCGCCGGCTCCCCCCCCGGCGCGCCGGCTCCGCCTGTTGCGTCCGCCACCGTCGACCTTCGCTCCACGGCGCTGGGGCAGATCCTCGTCGACAGCAATGGCCGGTCGTTGTACCTGTTCGAGGCCGACAAGGCCGGAATGTCGAGCTGCTATGGCGACTGCGCCTCGGTATGGCCGCCGCTGCTCACCTCCGGCGCGCCCATCGCCGGAGCCGGCCTCAACAAAAGCCTGCTCGGCACGACGACGCGAAAGGATGGTTCGGTCGAGGTCGTCTACAACGGTCACCCGCTCTACTACTTCGTCTCCGACAAGCAGGCCGGCGACACGACCGGCCAGGCGATCACAAGCTTTGGCGCCGACTGGTACGTCCTCTCAGCCGCGGGCTCCCAGGTCGGAAAGGGTTAGCCGTGGTCGACGCCAAGGCAGGCAAGCCCCTCGAGCTCGACCTCAAGGCCGTCGTTCATCTCGATCGCGATCCCGACGAGGTCTTCGGTGAGCTGCACGACCCCGAGACGTTGCTCAGCTGCGTGCCGGGTGCCAGATTGACCACGCTGTACGGGCCGCGCAAGTTTCAAGCGCAAATCGTCCTTGCCGTCGGCCCTTTCAAGCTGCCGTACTCGGCCACTGGGAGGATCGTCGGTTCCAATCCGCGGTCGCGCACCGCCTCGATGCGCCTCGACGGGCACCCCGACGCGATCATGCCTGAGGTTCGCGTCCGCATGGCCATGGCGATCGAAGACGACGCGCCGGGCTGCGCCATCGACATGACCTTTCACGTCGCTGTCGCGAGCAGGTCAGGACATTTCACGCACGCATTGGTGACCCCGATCGCCTGCGAGCTCATGGAGCAAACCGTCCACCGGCTGCGGCGGCGCCTCGAGCAGTCGCAGCTCGTTCCGATGCCACCGGCCGCTTGACGGTCACACAAATCTGACCACCAACAGGAGAGACACATGAAAAAACCAATCCTCGCCCTCACGGTCCTCGTTGGGATCGTCCTCGGACTGGGAGCCACAACCGTCATCACGGGCGCCGCAACCGGCGGCAACAAGGCGGCGGCGCCACCGCGCACCGACGGACGCTCGGCCGAGATCGTAGTCGCGTGGAACCAGCAGCTCTTGCGTATCGTGCAGACGCCGGGCGCGCAGCCGGCGACGGTCCACCCAACCCGCAGCTTCGCGATCCTGCACGCCGCGATCTACGACTCGGTCGTGTCGATCACGAAGGACGAACCCGCTTACCTCCTTTCCGTGCGGGCTCCGCGCAGCGCCCGAATCGATGCCGCGGCGGCGCAGGCCGGCCACGATTCGCTGTCAGCGCTCTATCCGAAGTTTCAACCCCAGCTCGATGACCTGCTCGCCTCGCAGCTCGCCGCAATCCCGGACAGCAAACAGAAGCAGGAGGGCATCGCTGTTGGCAGCGAGGTTGCGACCCGCCTGATCGCCGCGCGCGCCGCCGACGGTTCGACCGCGCAACCGCCGAGCTTCGTGGCCGGCACCGAGCCTGGCGCTTACCGGCCGACCCCGCCCGCCTTCCCCGCGCCCGTGTTCACGGGGTGGGCAAGCGTGCAGCCATTCGTGCTCAACACCGGCTCGCAGTTCCGGCCCGAACCGCCGCCGGCGGTCACCACTGCGGCGTACGCGAACGCTCTCAACGAGGTGAAGAGTCTCGGGCAGAACACGAGCAGCACCCGCACCGCGGACCAGACGGTGGCCGGGAAGTTCTGGGCTCCGCCCATCTGGAACACATGGAACGAGATCGCCGACCAGGCCGTGACCAGCCATCACGCGAACCTGGAGACCGGAGCGCGCGTCCTTGCGCTCCTCAACCTGACCTTTGCCGACTCCGTGATCGCGTTTTACGACGCGAAGTACCACTACCTCGTGTGGCGGCCGGTCACCGCGATCCGCCTGGGCGACACGATCGGAAACCCGGCGATCTCCGGAGACCCAACCTGGACGCCGCTCGCGACGACGGCTCCCGACCCGTCCTACCCCGGCGCGCACAGCACGGTCAGCGCCAGTGGAGCCGCCATCCTGTCCGCATTCTTCGGCGGCGACAACAGCATCGATGTCGCGTCGGACGCTCTCCCTGGCACTGTCCGCTCGTTCACGAGCTACCACGCGATCGCGGTCGAGGCGGGCTTGAGCCGCATCTACGCGGGACAGCACACGCCGCTCGATGACGCGTCCGGCCAGACCCTGGGCACCGCGGTCGCCCAGTTCGTCCTACACAGCGCGAGGTCGGCTGACTTTGGCCGCCAGGCGCCGGCGGCAACACCGGCGTACGGAGGCTACTGAGAAAACTCTCTTAGCAGTTTCACGTCACCAGACACTCGGTTCCGTTTCTAGGTTCGCACGGCCGCGATCCTGGCCCGCTGCGCGGTAGCAACGCAGACGAGCACGAGGATCGCGGCCACGATCGTCTGCGGGCGCAACGGCTCGCCGATGAGCAGCCAGGACCAGATCACCGACAGCAGCGGTTGCGCCAGCTGGATCGCGCTCGCCCGCGGGACGCCCGCCAACCCCATCGCGCGATACCACAGGACCATTCCGACAAATACCGAGAACACCGCCATGTAACCGAGCGCCGCCAGCGACGCAGCGCTAGGCGCGAACCCTGAGTCATGAAGGGCGATCGCGGTGAGCGGAATTGAGACCGGAAGTGCGGCCACCAGCCCCCACGCGATCACCTGGCCCCCAGGCATGGTCTGCGCCAGGCGGCCGCCTTCCGCGTAGGCCGCGGCTGCCAGGACCAGGGCGGCAAACAGGTACACGTCGCCGGTACCCAGGTGCTCTGAGCGCGAACCCAACACCGCGTAGGCGACCACCACCGCGGTTCCCGCGGCCGTGGCCACCCAGAACATCGGCCTCGGTCTGGCGCTCGTGCGCAGGACACCGAACAGCGCG
>DATKFA010000393.1:0-4147 GCA_035511715.1 Candidatus Acidiferrum sp.
CGCGCAGCAGTGGTGGCGCACGCGCCGCGGCCAGGCCAAGGTCGTGCTGGGAAGCAGGTCCGCGGTGTTCGCTCCGATACCGCGCCTCGGCCTGATCTGCGTCGACGAGGAAGGTTCGTCGACCTACAAGCAGGACCGCACTCCGCGGTACGAGGCAGGGTGGGTGGCGCGGCAGCTGGCGGCGGTCACCGGCGCGCGCCTGGTGATGGGCTCGGCGACTCCCAGCGTCGCGACCTACTACCAGGCCGACCGGGGCAAGATCGCGCTGGCCACTCTGACCCACCGGATACGCGGCGTCGATGCGGAGGTCGAGCTGGCCGACATGCGCGACGAGGCGGCGGCCGGGAACCGACAACCACTGTCGCGGCGGCTCGTCGAAGCCGTGACCCAGGCCCTCGAGAACGAGGAGCAGACGATCCTCTACCTCAACCGCCGCGGGCTCGCGACCTACGTGATGTGCCGCGACTGCGGTCGCTCGGTCGAGTGCCTCGGCTGCTCGGTCGCGCTCGTCCAGCACGCCGAAATTGATGGACTCATATGTCACTACTGCGGATATTCACGCGCGATGCCATCGGTCTGCGATCACTGCGGATCGCGCAACATCCGCGCCCTCGGGCTTGGCACGCAGCGGCTCGAGGGAATGGTCAAGCGCATCTGGCCGCAGGCCCGAGTCCTCCGACTCGACAGCGACGTCGCCCGCGGTCCGGATTCCTACTTCCGCGTCTGGGAGGAGTTCAGCGAGCGGCGCGCGGACATTCTGGTCGGCACACAGCTGGTGACGCGTGGCCTCGACCTGCCGGCGGTCACGTGCGTCGGCGTGGTCGACGCGGACCTACCGCTGCACTTTCCGGACTACCGATCCGCCGAGAACACCTACTCGCTGGTGGCGCAGGTGGCGGGGCGCGCCGGTCGGACTGGACGCCCGTCACGCGTGATCGTGCAGACGAGCAACCCGGAGCACTACAGCCTGCGTGCCGCCGCGACCGGCGACTACGAGGGTTTCTACCGCGCCGAGCTGCCGGCGCGACAGGCCTTCGTCTTCCCGCCTTTCGCCGAGCTGGCGGTGCTGACCCGCACCGACCGAGATGATGCAAGAGCAGCGGCGTCCGCCCGCGAGGCGGCCGAATCGATCGCAGCGGGCATGGTGAAAGAAGGCATCGAGGGCATCCGCGTCATGGGTCCGTCGCCCGCATTCATCCACCGCCTGCGGGGCGAGTACCGTTGGCAGGTCACGCTTAAGGGCGACCGCCTCGAGCGTGCGCGGCATCTCGCGCCGAGAGGAAAGGACTGGAGCTATGACATCGACCCGGTCGGCTGAGCAGCGCAAGAAGGACGTGCTCGCGGCGCTGGAGAAGCAGGGGCACTACTGGCTCACGACCGCCGAGGTCGGCGGAAGGCCGCACGTGATCGGCGTGTCCGGACTGTGGGATGGGGCCCAGGTCATCGTCACGACCCTTGGCACCAGCCGCACTGCGCGCAACATGGAGATGAACCCCCAGGTCGTGCTGGCGGCGGGCGACCCGTCCGACGCGATCGTCATACAGGCTGGAGTGATCGACAGCTCGGCCGTCGAGGACTCCGATCAGATCGCGGAGGAATGGAAGTCGGCGATGGGCTGGGACCCCAGGGAGATGGACGGCTGGGTGTTCTTTCGGCTCCGCCCGACCCGGATCCAGGCCTTCCGCGGCTATGACGAGATCGACGGGCGCGACGTGATGATCCGCTCCAGGTGGGTCATTTAACCCAGCCCAACCGAGGTTGGGTTTTCGCACCCCGCGGGTAGAATCGAGCTCAGTGGTCAGGCAGATCCTCACTTTTGAGCAACCGGTGCTGCGCGAGCGGTCGAAGAAGGTCGCACGGATCGACGCATCGATTCAGCGCCTGCTCGACGACCTGGTCGAGACGATGCTGAACGCGCCCGGCGCCGGGCTGGCCGCGAACCAGATCGGTGTCGCCCTCCGCGTTTGCGTCGTGAAGGGCGACGACAAGCAGATCTGGGGCCTTGTCAACCCGGAGATCGTCAAGAAGGACGGAGCCCAGGTCGGCTACGAGGGCTGCCTCAGCTACCCCGGCTGGGTGGGTGAGGTCGAGCGCGCGGAGACCGTCGTCGTCAAGGGTCGCAATCGCCACGGCAAGGAGATCCGCGTCAAGTCGTCCGGCTTTACCGCTCGCGCTTTTCAGCACGAGCTCGATCACCTCGATGGCGTCCTCTTCACCGACAAGCTCACGAGCCTGGACACGCTGCGCCGCGTCGAAGAGCTTGTGGGCGAGGAAAGGGAAGAGGCGGTCGCGGCGGCCTCGGGATAACCGCCCTCTACAAGCTGGTCTTCGCGGGCACCGCGGAATTTGCCGTTCCGTCGCTGCGGGCCCTGCACTCAAAGGGGCACTCGATTCAACTGGTCGTGACGCAGCCCGATCGCCCCGCGCGTCGCGGTATGAAGTTGACACCGCCACCGGTCAAGCTCGCGGCGCAGGAGCTCGGCCTTGCCGTCTATCAACCGGAGAAGATCCGCGGCCCTGAGGCGGTCGAGCGATTGCGTTCGCTCGCGCCCGATCTTCTCATCGTCGTGGCGTACGGGCAGATCCTCCCGCGGGCGGTCCTCGACATTCCCAGGCTCGGGGCCCTGAACGTGCACGCCTCCCTCCTGCCGAGGTGGCGCGGCGCCGCGCCCGTCGCGCGCGCGATCCTTGCCGGAGACATGGAGACTGGCGTGTCGATCATGAAGATGGATGAGCAGCTCGACCACGGGCCGGTGCTCGGGGTGCGAGCCACTCCCATCGAAGAAGGCGAGGACACCGCGCAGCTGACCAGGCGGTTGGCCGGCATCGGCGCGAAGCTTCTCGTCGAGACGCTCGAGAGGTTCGAGGATTTGCGCGGCGCGGAGCAGGATCACACGAAGGCGACGCTCGCCCCGAAGCTGACCAAAGATGAGGGAGAGCTCGAATGGTCGATGGGAGCCGCTGAGATCGAAAGGCGTGTGCGCGGCCTGCAGCCGTGGCCGGGGGCGACCCTGCCCACCTCCAGGGGCAGGGTGAAGGTTCTGCGCGGCCACGTCGAAGGTGACAGCTACGTGCCAGACATCGTGCAGCTCCCGGGCAAGAAGCCTGCGCCGGCGAAGCAGGTGCTCCCAGATGTCTGAACGCGTCAGGGAGAAAGACGTCGCGGTCAACCGGCGGGCGTATCACGACTACTTCATCGACGAGAAGTACGAGGCGGGCGTGATGCTGACCGGCACGGAGATCAAGTCGGTCCGCAGCGGCCGTGCGAACCTCCGCGACGGTTTCGTGCGCATCGACAGCAACGAGGCGTGGCTCGAGAACGTGCACATCTCGCCCTACGCGCAGGGCAACGTCATGAACCAGGAGCCCGTGCGCCCGCGCAAGCTGCTTCTACATCGCAAGGAGATCTCGAGCCTGATCGGCAAGGTCAAGCAGAAGGGGTACACACTGATACCTCTCCGGGTTTACATCGCACGAAATCGCGCGAAGGTCGAGATCGGGCTCGCGCGGGGCAAACGCCAGTACGACAAGCGCGAGGCGATCGCGGCCCGGGATGCCAAACGAGAGATAGAGAGGGCGATGCGGAGATGAAGGTGCTGTTCATCGCGGGGTTCGGACCGATTGCGTCGGACGTCGAGCAATCACGGCGGCTGTACGAGGACGCGCTCGGGATCACATTCAAGAAAGAGGAAGGGGATTACCGACACACCGAGGAGTTGAAGGGCGCCAACACGTTCGCGGTCTGGCCCCTGGACCAGGCGGCCGAGTCGTGCTTCGGGTCGAGCGAATGGCCGAACGAAGTCGTCCGTCCGCAGGCGTGGCTAGAGTTCGACGTCGACGACGTCGCCGAAGCCACACGCGAGATGAGCGAGCGCGGCTACAAGCTCTTGGTCGCGAACCGCACCGAGCCCTGGGGCCAGGTCGTGTCGCGCCTCATCAGTCCCGAGGGTTTGCTGGTCGGTCTGACGATGACTCCCTGGATGCGAAAGCCGGACTAGAGACCCGGCCGAAAAGCCCTCGACGGATCTTCGGCGCCCATGCGGCCCATCTCCGGGCTCAGCTTCTGCGCTGCTCGCTCACGCATCGACGGATGCGCTCGCTGCGCTGCTCGTCGCTTCACCCGGATCTGGGCCACCTGGATCGCCGA
>DATKFA010000394.1:0-4402 GCA_035511715.1 Candidatus Acidiferrum sp.
CTCCCGCGAGATCATCAGCCGGGCCGGAGTCGAGCTGGCCAGACTTGCGGTCGAGGTTCAGAGCGCGCTCGGCGTGACGGGCCCTGTGGTGCTGGCGGGTGGGCTGATGCTGAACGAGCCGCGCCTCGAGGAGGCCGTGCGCAAGAGCCTTCCAGACATCCGATGCGTGCGCCTCGAGCAGCCGCCGGTCGAAGGCGCGGTCCGATTGGCTGAGGATCTGCTTCGCGCTTGAGCCACTTCCGAACCGAGATCGCGGAGCAGGTCGACGTCGCGTCGCGACTCCTCGAGCGTGGTCAGGACGCGGCCGCAAGGATCGGCGATAGCATTCGCGACGCGGCCCCGCGCGGCTTCGTCATCGCAGCCCGCGGCAGCTCCGACAACGCTGCGCTCTACGCGAAGTACCTCTTCGGGGCGCGCAACAGCGCGCTGGTCGCCCTCGCCGCGCCCTCGCTCTTCACGCACTACGCCCGGCCGCCGCGCCTCGACGGTCAGTGCGTGATCGGCATCTCTCAGTCGGGCGAATCGCCCGACGTCATCGCGGTGGTGGAAGGTGCACGCAAGCAGGGCTGCATCACGCTCGCGATCACCAACGCCACCGACTCCAGGCTCGCGCGCGCAGCGGAGCTCGTCCTGCCCATGGAGGCAGGTCCGGAGCTCAGCGTCCCCGCTTCGAAGACCTACACGGCGAGCCTTCTCGCGATGGCCCTCATCTCGCAGGCGGTGGACCCGGACCCCGACTTCGAAGCAGCCCTCGCCACGGTGCCGCAGGCGATCGCGCGGACGCTGGAGCGCGACGACGAGCTCTCGGGCATGGTGCCGGCGCTGCTCGGCCCGCGCGCGGTCGTGCTCGGGCGCGGATTCAACTTCTCGACCGCGGAAGAGATCGCGCTGAAGCTCAGCGAGACCAGCTACGTCCTGGCCCGGGCGTGGTCGGTCGCCGACTTCGAGCATGGCCCGATCGCGATCATGGAGGCGGGCCTGCCGGTGCTCGTCGTCGATGGCGGCGGGCTGGTGGCCTCAGACCTCGAATCGGTCCGCTCTCGACTCGAGGCGAAGGGTTGCTCGGTCCTGCACCTGTTCGACATCTCCGGCCTCCCCGAGGAGCTGACGCCGATCCCGCTCGCGGTGCTCGGCCAGCTGCTTGCACACCAGGTCGCGCTGGCCCGGGGCTTCGACCCCGACCGCCCGCGGTCGATTCAGAAAGTCACGCGGACCTGGTGACCGCGGCGGCGGTCGTCGCGAGGGGCACGGTGAAGCGAAACTCCGAGCCCTTGCCGACGACGCTGTCGACGGTGATGCGTCCGCCGTGCATCTCGACGATCTGGCGCGTGATCGCAAGGCCGAGGCCGGTGCCGATGATCTTGCCCGCGTGCTTGTCCTCGTAGCGCTCGTAGCGTCCGAACAGGCGACTGATGAACTCAGGCGGGATGCCGTTGCCGTGGTCGATGACGCACACCTCGGCACAGCCGCCGTTCAGGCGCGTGCAGATGCGGATCTCGCCGCCCCGGGGCGAGTACTTGATCGCGTTGCTCAGGAGGTTGGTCAGCACCTGGGTCAGCCGGTCCTGGTCGCCCAGCACCTGCGGCAGTCCTGGCTGTAGCTCCACCTCGAACGTGTGCTGCCTGGTGGAGACCGACGCGTGCTCGACCGCTTCCCTGACCAGGTCGTTGATGTCGAGCTGCCTGAGGTCGAGCTTGAGCTTGCCGGCTTCGAGGCGATCGAAGTCGAGCATGTCGGTGATCATCCGGCTGAGCCGCTGCGAGTCGTCGAAGATCTCGCCGGCGAGAGTCTTCATCTCGCTCTTCTCCATCTCCTGGTCACGGATGAGCTCGCTGAAGCCCTGGATGCCGACCAGCGCAGTGCGGAACTCGTGGCTGACCATCGATACGAACTCGCTCTTCAACCGGTTGAGCTTCTCGAGCTGGGCCAGGTTTGCGGCGGACAGCTCCTCGGACTCGCGCTTGGCGGTGACGTCCTCGAACGTGGCCATGAAGTAGTCGATCGACCCATCCGTCCTGCGGATCGGCGTGGCGCTCCAGTGCACCCAGAACTGGCTGCCGTCCGCACGCCTGGCCTGGCAGTCGGATTCGTACGTCTCGGCTGTCCCATCCCCGTTCGCGGCGAACGACCTGAACACCCGCGAGACGTAATCCTCCGGAAGGAATGGGTCGGTGACCGAGCCGATCAGGACCTGGAGCGGTGCGTAGAGCATCGAGGCCAACCGAGGGTTCGCGGTGGTGATGCGCCTCTCGACGGAGATCGACGCGACGCCCTGCGGGGCATGGTCGACGACGCTGTTGAGCATCGCCTCGCGTTCCTGCAGCCTCGCCTGGACGCGCTTGCTCTGGAGCAGCAGGTCACGTGCCTCCGACCGCGAGATGAGATGGCTGCCCAGAAGGATCGCACCCAGGCCGCCCGCCGCCGCCGCCGCGTAGCCCGTCATCGGCTGGTGACGGATCGAGATCACGATCGCCGTGAGCGCCACGGCGCCGACGCCGATGTAGGGGATGAGGTCGGGCCAGAGGGGCATGTCCTCATCTGCTCCGGCCGGCTCCCGCTGCGGCCACAAAGGCGCGAGCGCGACCAGCGCGAACCCGTACATCGAACCCGAGCCGAGAATCTCGTGAACGCCGCCGAGCTGCCCCGTCGCCGCGATCACGACCGCCGCGCAGTCCGCGACCGCGATCACCGACAGTCCACCCAGCACGAGAAGGAGGCGGGGCCGCAATCCGTCCTGGCTGTGCCGGAGAGTCCACGAAACCACTGTCAGGAGGACGAAATCGACCGCCAGCGACCCGAGGCCGATCCAGGCGTCCGCCGGCGACGCCGACCGCGCGAACAGCTCCGGTAGCGACAGCGCGCTTCCGATGTAGATAAGAGAGAGCGCGATCATCGCCACGTCCAGCGCGGTGCGACGGCCGGTGGCGAAGCGGCGCGCGCGCGGGAGGAAGAGCAGACCTGCGATGGCGAGCGGGAGCGCGCCGGCGATCCCGTAGTCCGATGCCACCAGAAGGCTCGGCACGGTCTTCGTCGACAGCGTGTACGTCGCCTCTGCTAGCTCGACCACCACCGCCACCAGACCCGAAAGCGCGATGAGTCCCCATGCCCAGCGTCCGCGGCCCGTCGAGCGCCAGGCCAGCCAGCCGCAGGTCGCAAAGGCGGCCAGCGCCGAGATCGCCTGGCCGGCGTCGCGCGTCACGTCCACCCGGGTGCTCTCCGAGTTGAGGGCGCTGACGGTGGTTACAAACGCGGTGGGTATCGCCACGCCGGCCGCAGCGATCCAGAACCGACGCATGGGCTCGCCTCCTAGGCGACCATCAGCCGGCTCACCTCATCGTGGAGAAGGCCGAGGTCGACCGGCTTGGTCAGAAAGCTGTCGATCCCGCCGTCGGCCAATGCGTCGTGGACCTCCTGGGAGAGGTCGCCCGTGAGTGCGATGACCTTGATCGGGTGCAGCATATGTCGCTTGCGGAGGAACTGTAAGATCTCGACCCCGTCGTACATCGGCATATGCACATCAAGAATCACCAGCTGGAAGTTTCCGCTCGTCCCCATCTCGAGCGCCCGGTTGCCGTCGAGCGCGGTCCCGACCTCGAATCCCTTCGATTCCAGGAAGTAGGCCAGCAGCTCCGCGCTGGCCGGGTCGTCGTCTGCAACCAGGATCCGCTTCAACGGGCTACCAGTCGATCGTCGGTGGCCGTGTCGACCAGGTACTGTCGCACCTGGTCGGCGAACGTCCGCGTGTCGATCGGCTTGGCGATGTAGCCCGCGCATCCGGCCTCCAGCGCCAGCTCGCGATCGCCGTTCATCGCGTGGGCGGTGAGGGCGACGATGGGGATTCTGGAGCTGTTCGGATCGGCTTTCAGCTCGCGGGTGAGGGAGAGGCCGTCCTGCCCTGGCAGCTGGACGTCCATGAGGATCAGGCTCGGCGGGTTGCGGCGCAGCTCGTCCAGGGCCTCGTCCGCCGAACCGGCGACCGATACGCGGTAGCCGCCCATCTCGAGGACCGCCCGGACGAGGATCTGGTTCGTCTCGTTGTCCTCTACGACCAGGATCAGGTCGTTCACACCTTTGCTTTCCTGTCGTCGGCGCCTTTCTTGTTGCCACCGTTCCCGCCGTTCCTGCCGTTCCCGTTGCGGTCGGCGACGACGCGCTTGAGGAGCCCGACGATCTCGGAGCTCGCCACAGTGCCGCGTTTGAGGATCTCCGAAACGCGGCCGTTGAGCACGCGCTTGTCGGCCTCGGTCAGATTCGCGGCGGTCAGAACGAGGATCGGCGTCTCGCGGGTGGACGCGTCCGCCCGCAAGGCCTCGACCACGTCGAAGCCGGTCACGTCGGGCATCATCAGATCGAGGAGCACGAAGTCGGGATTCTCCGACTTCGCCATCTCGATGGCCTCGCG
>DATKFA010000395.1:0-8148 GCA_035511715.1 Candidatus Acidiferrum sp.
GGTCTCGGCGGCGCCACTCGAGGAGCCGCGCTCGCGCCACGGACACGCGCAGGTCTTCTCGCGCGCTCGCCTCGAGCCAGTCGAGGAGCCGGTCCGCGCCGGAGACCGAGCCGCGCCGGAGCAGACGCCGGGAGATCAAGAGCCCTGCGGTGGCCGCCGCTTCGCCCTCCGCGAAAGCGGTGGCGTTTCGCAGCGCTCGCCAGCCGTCCGCCCTCGCCCCTCGGCGCCAGCGGTGGCGGCCGAGGGCCAACCAGTCCTCGGCGTTCATGTCGACGTCGCCGCCACGCAGACGGCGCAGCAGACGCGAGTGCAGGTGCACGAGGCTGATCACGTCGAGGCGGTTGTGCTTCAGCGCCGCCTCGAGAAAGTCGCGGCTGCCGGCTCGCAGGTAGTCGAAGTAGGCGTCGGGCACGAGGGCGCTCGGCAGGGGGTCGTCGCGCTCGTAGCCGAGAACGCGTTGCTCGACGAAGCGAAGGGTGCAGTTCTCGAGCCGGTGGCGGTAAAGGGCGCGGACCAGGGTCAACAGGTCGGTGTGCGGTCCGTGTGTCAGCTCGCCCGGCATCCTCGCCATCACCCACCGCGTGCGCAGCACCGGCAGGTCGAACGATCCGCCGTTGAACGTGGCGATGCCGCTCGCAAGCTCGACCTCCTGGCGCAGCGCGTGGAGGAAGGCCGACTCCATTCCCGGCTCGGGCAGGAAGAGCTGCACGAGGCGCAGGCCGCAGTCGATGGGTGTCGCGATGGAGGCGGTGAACACGTACGTTCCCGCCCCGCCTGCCAGACCCGTGGTCTCGGTGTCGACGTACGCGATGCGTCCAGGGTCGGGGTCAAGGGCCGGAAGGGGGATGACGTCCTGGCGTAGCGCGGCGGCGCCGAAGGGCGTCTCGACCTCCTCGAACCCGCGGGGAAGCTCGTAGCTCTTTGGCTGGCGCCTCGGCCTGGGCGTCGCTCCGTGTACCGGGGCCCCCGCGAAATCCGCAGATTTCGTGGGGTGGTTTAAACGGTTAAGGCGCTCGCGGAGAGAAGTCTCAGGCATGCGTCTTTAGCTCCTTCCACGAGATGGAGTGGGCCGATGCAGGAAGGGCAGCCGGCGTCGCAGGGGCAATCGCGGACCAGCTGCGCAGCGTCTTCGAGCAGCTCGTGGTGGAGCTCGTACATCCTCCGGGCGTACCCGACGCCGCCTGGATACACCTCGTAGACGGTGACGGTCGGCAGCTGCGTGGTGATGGATCGCACCTCGGCGACCGACCCGAGGTCGCGTGGGTCGCACATCAGGCGCAGGCTGGCGACGTGTCGCAGCGAGTGCGCTATTCCCTGCAGTCCCGCTTCTAGAGTCTCGCGCCCCAGGGAGCGCCAGAGGCCTTCGTCGACGGTGACCCAGTAGCCGGTCGTGTGCAGCGTCTGCTCGGGCAGGTGGATCGGTCCTGCGCCGATGTTCTCGTGCGTGTGGAAACGGATCTTCTTGAACATCGACGCGAGGCTCGTGATTTTCACCTCTCCATGCGAGCGGGTCAGGGCATCACCTTCGGGGCCGGAAAATGTGTCGAGCACCTGCACGGTCACCGACGCGAGGGCGTCCGTGTAGTAGTCGACCGCGACGGGCCGCACGTACGCCTTCTTTTCGTCCCAGTCGAGCCGGTCGACGTGATACTGCGCGCCCTCGTGCAGATAGACGGCCTCTTCGTGAAGGAGCACGGGCGCGGTGAACTGGTCCATCTCGCCGATCACCTGCGGTCGCGCCTGCGACGTGTCGATGATCACGACGTTGTCGGCGAGGATGCGGCGCAGGTGCACCTCCTCGGCGGGAAATGCCTGCCGGCTCCAGAACCAGCGGCCTGCCGAGCGCGTCGCCGCCCCGTCTTCCTCGAACAGGCGCAGCAGCTCCTGCACGTCGGCGGCGCCGAGCCGCTCGCCGTCCATGAAAGGCAGCTCGAACAGCCCAGCCTGCAGGTGCGCGGCGAGCAGCAGCAGGTTGTCGGGATCGATGAGGCCTTCCTCAGGGTCGGAGCCCAGAAAGTAGTCGGGGTGGCGGACGATGAACTGGTCGAGGGGCGAGCTCGAGGCGACGAACACGCCGACCG
This sequence comes from Candidatus Acidiferrum sp., assembly GCA_035511715.1. Lineage (GTDB taxonomy): Bacteria > Chloroflexota > Dormibacteria > Dormibacterales > Dormibacteraceae > 40CM-4-65-16. Next base: position 2,082 of record DATKFA010000395.1, read on the forward strand.
ATCCGGACCTGCGACCGGCGCGCCCGAGCTGCTGCCACGTCGACGCGATGGTGCCCGGGTATCCGACGAGGACCGCGCACTGCAAGCTCCCGATGTCGATGCCGAGCTCCAGGGCGTTGGTGCTGACGACCCCCGTGATGTCGCCTTTGCGCAGGCCGGCCTCGATCTCGCGACGGTGCAGCGGCAGGTAGCCCGCGCGATAGCCCCGCACGCGGCGCGATGAGTCGAGGCGCGGGTCGAGGTCCTGGCGCAGGTAGCTGAGCATCACCTCGACCTGCAGCCTGCTGCGGCAGAAGACGATGGTCTGGACGCCGTCGTGGATCCACGGCGCCGCGATCCGTCGCGCCTCGAGCATCGAGCTTCGCCTGATGCCGAGCTCGCGATTGAGCAGCGGTGGGTTGTAGAAGATCATCCGACGCGCGCCTCGCGGCGCTCCGCTGCGGTCGACGAGCGCGATGTCGTCTTCCTCGAGCAATCGCTGCGCGAGCTCGCGCGGATTCCGAATCGTCGCCGACGCGCAGATGAACGTCGGGTGCGAGCCGTAGAAATCGCAGATTCTCTTGAGGCGGCGGATGACGTTGGCCACCTGGCTCCCGAAGAGTCCGCGGTACGTGTGCAGCTCGTCGATGACGACGAACTCGAGGGTCGAGAAGAGCCGCCGCCAGCGCGTGTGATGCGGCAGCAGGCCGGTGTGGAGCATGTCGGGATTGGTCATGACGATGTGTCCGCCCTCCCGGATCGCCGTGCGCCGGCCGGGCGGCGTGTCTCCGTCGTACGTGTCGACGCGTACGTCGATGGGCAGCCCGGCCTTGAGCGCAGCAAGCTCGGCCAGCTGGTCCTGCGCCAGCGCCTTGGTGGGAAAGAGGTAGAGCGCCCGCCGCTCGGGGTCCTCGAGCAGCCGCTGGAGGACCGGCAGGTTGTAGCAGAGCGTCTTGCCGCTGGCGGTGGGGGTCACGACGACGAGGTGGCGGCCGCCGCGTACGGCGGCGTAGGCCTCGGCCTGGTGCGAGTACAGTCGCTCGATGCCGCGCCGGCGGAGCGCATCGACGAGCTCCTGGCGCAGATCGGCCGGGAGTGCGACAAAATCCGCGGCTGATGCCGGAATGACATGGTCCAGCGTTATGTCCCCTGAAAACTCGGACGGGTCGAACCGAGGCAGTGCGGACATTTGTTCGGGAGGTTAGACGAACGTCCGTTTGGAGTCAAGTGACACAGGCTCGCCTCCCGCCGATGAGGGCCGGCAGCGCGAGACCTACAAGCCAGGGTCGGAAGCCGATTTCGAGCGCCTTTACCGCAACACCTACCGCCGCATCCTCGGGACGCTGATCACGCTCGTCCGCGACGTCCCCACCGCGGAGGACTGCGCCCAGGAGACCTTCGAGCGCGCCTACCGGAGCTGGTCGGGCTGGCGCCCGGACGCTCCCGTCGAAGCCTGGCTGCACCGGATTGCGATCAACGTCGCGATCTCGGACCGGCGGTACCAGCGGATACGGCAGGCAGGCGAGATCGTTCGGCGCCTCGGGCGTCCCGGCCCAGGACCCGATCCGGCTCTCCTGGCCGAGCAGTCGGACGTTTTCAAGGCGATCCAGAAGCTGCCGACGAAGCAGGCAGCCGCCCTTGTGCTTCGCCACTACCACGGCTACTCGAACCGCGAGATCGCGGCGGCGCTCGGAATACCCGAACAAACGGTCGCTTCCAGGCTTGCGACCGCTCGCAAGCAGCTCCAGGCGGTGCTTGGCCGGCCTTGAACCGAAACTGGTTGTTCCTGAACCGCTCGGCGTTATGGCTTTTCATCGATGGGTGACATAGAGCGCGAGCTGGAAGCGACGCTGCATCGGGTCCTCGACCCGATCTCGGCGCGCCCGATCCCGCCGCGCCGCGCATTGCACAGCCGCAGCGCATTCAGGACCGTCACCGGTGGGGCTGGGGCCGCGCTGACGGTGAAGCTGCTCACCGGCATCGCCGCGGCTGCCGCCGCCGTGACCGTGGCCGGGGCGGTCACGACCGGCAGCGTCAATCCCGAGGTCTGGGGTCAGACGATCACCAGCACGGTGGAGAGCTGCAAGGACAACCTCGCCAACAGCGGCGCTCACGGCATCGGGCAGTGCGTGAGCGCGGTTGCGAACACGCACGGAGCCACCGTTTCGAACGCGGCGCGCCATCACGGCAACCCGACCGGCACGAACAGCGGCACCGGCAATGGGAACGGCAACGGCAACGGCAACGGGAACGGGAACGCTGGCTCGAACGGCAACAGCGGCTCCAGCGGGCACGGAAACGGCAAGTCCACGAGCCATCCGACCCCGCCGCCCAGGTCGGTGCATTAGCTCTTTCTTAGACCCCTTCCTCTCGTGGGGCCGGGCCGAATGGCTCGGCTCCTTACTTTTCTATGGACTTATCTGCCACAGAGACTCCTAGCGCTGTCAACCGCTCACGCAGCTGATCCGCCTTGGCAAAGTCCCTTGCTGCCCGCGCCTCCTCGCGCTCGGCGATCAGCTCCTTCGCACCCTCGGGCAGCGCCCGCTCGGCGGTCCGGTCCAGGTCGAGACCAAGCACCCTGTCCCAGGCGATCAGGGTCGCGGCCTTCGATCCTGGACTGAGGCCTGATCGACTCAGCTCGGCGACCAGGGCCATCGCCCTCGGGAAGTCGAGGTCGTCAGCGATCGCCTGACGGAACCGCGCGTCCCACTCAGCGTCGACGGTTCCGTGCGCGCGCGACCATTCGCCGACCTTCTCGCGAAGCTGGCGCAGAGCTCGGTCCGCGCCTCGCAGGCCTTCCGTGCTGAAGTTCAACGGCGCGCGGTACCTGGCCTGGAGCGCGAGGTAGCGAAACGCGAGTGGGTCGATGCCTCGCTCGGCGAGCTCGGTCACGCGAAAGAAGTTGCCCGCGGACTTGGCCATCCGCGTGCCCGAGAGCATCAGCAAGCCGCCGTGCATCCAGATGCTCACGACCTGGTGGCCGGTGACCGCCTCCGATTGAGCGATCTCGGCCTCGTGATGTGGGAAGACGTTGTCGGATCCGCCCGTGTGGATGTCGAATCGCTCGCCGAGCAGCGACAGCGACATGGCCGAGCATTCGATGTGCCAGCCCGGGTACCCCCGGCCCCACGGGCTCGGCCAGACCTGCAGCCGATTCTCACCCGCTGCCTTCCACAAGGTGAAGTCACCCGGATGCCGCTTGCGCGGGTCCGGCTCGCCGCGCACGCCGGTCAGCAGGCTGTCGACGGTGTTGCGCGACAGCCGGCCGTAGGCCGGAAACGTTGTGATGTCGTAGTAGACGTTGCCGTCGACCTCATAGGCGTTCCCTTTCGCGATCAGCGCTTTGATCAGCTCGATCATCTCCGGGACGTAGGTCGTCGCTCGCGGATACACGTCCGCACGCCGGATGTTCAGCCTCGCGAGATCCTCCAGGAACGCCTCGGTGTAGTAAGCGGCGATCTCCTCCGGTGACTTGTTCTCGAGCCGCGCCGCCACGAGCATCTTGTCCTCGCCGCGGTCGAACATGTCGTCGGTGAGGTGGCCGACGTCGGTCACGTTCATAACCTGCTCGACCTCGTAGCCGAGGTACTCGAGCGTCCTGCGGAGAAGGTCCGGGACCATGAAGGTACGCAGGTTGCCGACATGCGCGAAGCGATACACGGTCGGGCCGCAGGAGTAAATGCGCACCCTGCCGTCGTCCAGCGGCCGCAGCGCCTCCTTGCGGCGGGTGAAGGTGTTGTAGAGCCGCACCGTGGGCAGATTCATCGCGTCTCTATCCTCTCAAGTGGTGCGTGCAATTCGTCTCGACGGTAGGACCGCTACGGCCGAGCATATAAAAGGACGCGTACTCGTCCACGACCTCGGACCTGACCTGCGCAAGGGGGCCGTCCTGGCCGAAGAACACCTTGGCCGCGTGCGCTCGGCGGGCGAGGTCCACGTCGTCGAGATGGAGCCGGGCGACGTCCACGAGGACGATGCGGCGAAGCGCCTGGCCGACGCGCTGGCGAGCCCCGGCCTCGAGCCCACCCGGCCGGTGCAGAGCCAGGCGCGCCTGCTGGCCCGGCACCGCGGCCTCGTCCGCGTCCGGGGCGAAGTCGTCGACGCGCTCAACGCCCTCGGCTTCATCTCGGTGTTCACCCTCATGGACGGCCAGGCGGTCGCCGAGGGCGAGGAGGTGGCGGGCTGCAAGGTCACGCCGGTCGCGGTTCCGGGCGCCCTGATCGAGGAGGCGGAAAGGTTGTGCCGCGAGCGCGGTCCCGTGGTCGAGCTCATCGCCTTCCGGCCGCTCAAGACGTTCGTCGTCGCGACGGAGAGGCTCAAGCCGAAGGCCCGCGAGCTGTTTCGCGCCGCGGTCACATCCAAGCTCGGCTGGTATGGCGCCGAGGTTGTCGCGGTGCGTGAGGTCGCCCGCACGAGCGCGGCGGTCGCGGCCGCGTACCGAGAGGCGATGGATGACGGTGCGGAGCTGGTCCTCTTTGCGGGTGCGTCCGCGATCGACCCGCTCGATCCTGCGTACGCCGAGCTCGAGAGGGCGGGCGGAAAGCTTCTGCAGCTGGGCGCGCCCATGCACCCGGGCAGCATGCTCTGGCTCGGTCGCCTCGACCAGACAGCGGTAGTCGGAGTTGCGTCGTGCGCGGGGTTCAGCCGCAACACCTCACTGGACCTGCTCTTGCCGTTCGTCTTCGCCTACGGGCGCGCCGACGCCGGCGACCTGCTGCGGCTTGGCCACGGCGGCCTTATCGAATCGGGGGCGGGGAGGCGGTTTCCTCCTTACTCGTGAGCGATGCGCGGCATCGTGAGGTCCGGCCACTCGTGTTCTGTCATGGCTCGAAGGAAGCCGTCGACCGCTGCGATGAGCGGAGCCAGGCGCACCCCGTGCCAGGCGGGCAGGTAGGGCCTCAGGTATTCGGCGCCGCTCGTCCACTTGTTGACCGCGCCGCGGCGGTTGTGGCGCGTGTAGTGGAGGCAGCCCGCCGCGACCTGGATCAGACCCTTGTAGAAACCAGAGTCCGGCCCCCTGCGGTCGGGCGTCCACTCTTCCTCCCAGATCTCATGCGCCTCCCAGTAAAGGCCGCTGTTGAAGAGCTCGATGCCCCGCAATAATCGCGGTGTGGACGAGCCTCTCTCGGAGTACTCGCGCGTCAACCTCTCATCGGATCCCATCTACCGATACCTTCGCATCACCAAGGGCGGTCCGGGCGGAGTCGCGGGTGAGGCGTCGGAGCAGGACCTTGTCGACGCCGCCTGGCTGCAGCGCCTGCGCCGCATCCATCAGCTGCAGAGTGCCTGGTGGGTTTTCGCGACGGCCGAGCACTCGCGTTTCCAGCACGCGCTCGGAGCGATGCACCTCGCGGGCGAATGGACCCGTCATCTGTACCCGTCGCTGAAGGCGGTCGTTAGGGAAGTTCCTTCGGTGCAGCTGGTCGAGGAGACGATGCGAATGGCCGGGCTGCTGCACGACGTCGGGCATGGTCCCTTCGGCCATTTCTTCGATGAGAACTACCTCGACACGTGGGGCATTGACCACGAGGTGATCGGGCGCGAGCTGGTCACGGGGCCGCTGGCCGACCTCGTCGGCGAGCTTGGGGCCTCACCCGCCGCGGATTTCGAGCAGGGTGAGCGCATCGACCCGCGCTGGGTCGCCTACCTCATCTCGTCGGCCGACCTCGAGGGATACAGGCCACCCGAGTGGCTCGCCGCACTTCGTCCCGCGCTGGTCGGCGCCTACTCGGCTGACAACATGGACTACGTCCCTCGCGATTCCTATATATGTGGGGTGTCCGCCGGGCCCGTCGACGTGCAGCGGATCGTCCACTACTCGTTCATCTCCGAGCGAGGCCTGACGCTGCACGCCCACGCCGCCGAAGCGCTGTACATGTTCCTCAACTCGAGGCTGTACCTCTATCACCAGGTCTACTTCCACCGGACGGTGCGACGCATCGACCTACAGCTGCGCGAGGTCTTCCGGCCGACGGTCGAGGTTCTCCTCGGCGGCAACCCGCTGGAGCGGCTGGACCGCTACCTCACCCTGACCGAATGGTCGCTCCTTTCGGACGTGGACCGGTGGGCCCGAGGAGACGGGGATGGG
>DATKFA010000396.1:0-5517 GCA_035511715.1 Candidatus Acidiferrum sp.
CCGTCGGTCGCACCATCGGGCTTCCAGAACAGGTCGCCGGGCCAGTCAATACGCTGCACGCCGTCATAGCCAGGCACGCCTGAATCCGTCGCGACGGTCCCGCCGTCGAGCAGCGCGCACATGTTGGTCAGCTCGTTGCGCTGCGTGTTGTCGATGCCGTCCCCCGTCATCGCGACCACGTCCAGCGCTTCGAGGTTGTTGATGGCCCGCACCATCGCTGCGATGGCGTGGTTGTTGAGCGTCTCGTGCGGGCGCTGCATGGTCAGCAGCTCGCGAAACCGCGGGTCGTCGGCCTCGCGGTTGACGAACTCGAACCGTGCGGGTGACTGCGCGTCGGTGACGTGGAGGTCGGTCAGGTGCGCGATGCGCGCGACTCGCTCACCCTTGGGCGTGGCGTCGCCGGCGACGATGTCGGTGCGGACCACGTGTGGTTCGCCGGGGAGCTCGCCCACAGCCCTGTAGAACGCGCGAGACCCTGCACGCAGGACCGGGCCGGCTCCCAGCCGGCGGTCAGTCGTGACGATCGACGAGGACGGGGTCGGGACGGAGCGCGAGGCGGACCTTTGAACCGGCCGGGTGGTCGGAGGCCGCCGAAGTCGGCAGCTGCGCGAGGACGATGATGTCGCCAAGGTCGACCGTGACGCGACTGACGGCGCCCAGGAACGCCACCGCGATCACCGTCCCGACGAGGGGGCCGCTCGACGTGTTGCCGTCACCGGCGATGCTCACCGCTTCGGGCCGGACGAGCGCCACCGCCGGTCCGGTCGGGAAATCTTTCTGCACCAGCGGCAGCTGCGTTCCTCGTACTTCCACACCACCGAACTTCACCTCGCCGGGGATGCGGTTGGTCAGGCCGACAAAGTCAGCCACGAAGGGCGTCGCAGGGCGCGAGTACACCTCAGTCGGTGGGCCGAGCTGCTCGAGCCTCCCCGACTGCATGACGCCAACGCGGTCGGCGATGGCGAGCGCCTCCTCCTGGTCGTGGGTTACGAACAGCGTCGTGGTGCCCACCTCGAGCTGAACCCGGCGGATCTCATCGCGCAGGCGAGCCCTGACCTTGGCGTCGAGCGCGGACAGTGGCTCGTCGAGAAGCAGCACCTGCGGCTGAATCGCGAGAGCGCGCGCGAGCGCCACGCGCTGCTGCTGGCCGCCGGACATCTGGTTGGCGTAGCGTTCGGCGTAACGGCCGAGGCCGACCAGCTCGAGCATGTCGAGCGCCCGCTTCTTACGCTCCGCCGTGCCGATGTGGCGCATCTGCAGACCAAACGCGACGTTCTCCCACGCCACCATGTGCGGGAACAGCGAGTAGGCCTGGAAGACCATGCCGATGTTGCGCTTGTTCACCGGTAGATCGGTCACGTCCTGGCCGGCGATCACGACGCGACCTTCGTCGGACTGCTCCAGCCCGGCGAGCAGCCGCAGAGCGGTGGTCTTGCCGCAGCCGGACGGACCGAGCAGGGCGACGAGCTCGCCGGGCGCGATCGTCAGCGAGAGGCCATCGAGCGCTGTCACCGCACCGTAGCGGCGGACCAGGTTCTCGAGCCGGACCTCAACCCCGGAGCGCTCGGTCATCCCGCTGATCCTTGCACAGGCCCCGCACCCAACTTGGTGGCCGCCTCCGGCCGGGCGCGTCGCGGCCGGCCTCCCACGAATGAGATCGCGATCAGCAGGACGAACGCGAACAGCAAGGATGCCACGGCCACCGCGATCGACACGCCGGCGTTGGTCCGGCCGAGGTGGACGAGCTCCACCTGCAGGTTGTTGTAGAGGAGGTTGTTGGCGATCGTGTACTCGCCGAGAACGAGCGCGACCGAGAGCAGCGTTGCGTTGAGTATCGCGTTCGAGATGTTCGGCGCGATCACGCGCCACATCACCTGCTCCCAGCGCGCGCCCAGGCTGCGTGCCGCCTCGGAGAGCGTCTTCACGTCGATGGCGCCAAGCCCCGAGTCGAGGGTGCGATAGCAGTAGGGAAGCACGAGCACCACGTAGGCCAACGCGAGCGTGAGGATCGAGTCGCTGAAGTTCGAGCCGAGCCAGATGTACATGGGAAAGAGGCCGACCACCAGCACGATGGCGGGGATGGTCAGCGGCAGCAGGCAGATGAACTCGACGATCCGATTGAGCCGCTTGAGCTTGAGCCTCACCCACACCATCGTCGGCACCAGCAGGACGAGCATGACCACCGACGTGATCAAGGCCAGCTCGAGCGAGGCCACGATGCCGGTGGCTTGTCCGGGCGCTCCGACCGTTCCGATCAAGTCCGGAAACGTCACGATCGACTTCCAGTACTCGAGGGTGCGCGCACCGGAGTTGCTGCGGGTCGAGAACTCGAGCATGGCGCCGATCGGGACCAGGAAGAAGATCGCCGCGAAGAGAAAGGCGGCGTAGCGGAAGACCTGCAGCCTGATCCACCGCGTCCGGTGGACGCCGCGCCTCGCTACAGCCATCGTGAGGTCCTCCTTTGCAGCAGCGAATACAGGATGGTGACCAGCGTGACGATGACGATCATCTGCACAGCGATCGCTTTGGCGAAGCCGGGCTCCGCGGCGCCCACCTCGCTGCTGATGGCGTTGCTGATCTGCTGGGCCAGCATCGGCGCCCCCTGGTTGATCAGAGCGTTGGCCGTGGCGTAGGCGGAGAACGCGTTCGCGAACAGCAATAGCGTGCCGCCCAGGAACGCCGGAAACAGGATCGGGCCGGCCACGTAGCGCCAGTAGTGCCACGTGCTGCCGCCGAGGCTCTCGGCCGCCTCCCGCCACTGCGGCTTGATGCCGTCGAGGGCGGGAAGAAAAACGAGGACCATGAGCGGGATCTGGAAGTACAGGTAAACGAGCGAAAGGCCCTGGATCGGCTCGAACAGCCATATCCCATGCGCGTAGAAGTCGAAGCCATGGGACTGGGCGAAGAGGTACACGAAGCCGGCCGGCCCGATGCTCGCGATGAACGCAAATGCAAGCGTCACGCCACCGAACTGGGCGAGCACCCCCGACGCCGAGATCGAAACTCGGCGGAGCACGCCGTTCGGATTGCCGGTTGCGATCGCGTAGGCCAGCAGTGAGCCAAGGACGGCGCCGAGCACGGCGGTGATCGCCGAGACCACAGTCGTGTCGATGGTCGACTTGACGACGAACGAGCGGCTGAGGTGGGCGTAGTTCTCGAGGGTGAACGCGTTGTTGGCGTCGAACAAGGCGCCGATGGCAACGATCCCGGTGGGCAGAAGCAGGAAGGCCGAAACGTAGACGAAGAACGGAAGCGTGCCCACCCAGTCCAGGGAGAATCGTCGGCCGCCCAAACGTGGGCGGCCGACGCGAGCTGCTACGGCCGGGCTTCCGGCGATCGTCAAGAAATCGCCGTCAGCCAGTGGGCGACGAGGTAGTTCTTCGCCGCGGTTGCCTGGGCGTCGCTCAGAAACTTCGGAGTGCCGTTGACCGGCGGCAGCTTGGCGGCCGCCGCGGCGTCGATAGATCCATCCTTCTGCATGGCGGCCTGGCGGACTGGCCGGGCGAGGCCGGCGAGCCACAGGTTCTGGCCGGTGTTGGAGTACAGGAACTCCTCCCACAGCCGCGCCGCAGCTGGGTGCGGGGCGTTCTTGTTGATGGCCTGCGCGTAGTAGCCGCCCAGAATCGCGTTGTTCGGCACGAACACTTTCCAGGTCGGAACGTCGGTGCCGTGCGCCGCCGACAGGTAGTCCCAGTCCAGGACGACCGGGGTCGTGCCGTTCTTCACGGTCGCGGTGGTCGCCTGCACCGGCGTGAAGTTGCCCGCCTGCTTCAGGCGGTGAAAGAAGTCAACTCCCTTGCTGATGTCGTCCAGCGACCCGCCTTCGGCGAGGTTGGCCATCATCACGCCGTTCAGCGCTGCGTTGGCCTTGGTCGGATCGCCGTTCAGCGCGACCTTGCCCTTGAAAGCGGATCCCAGCAGGTCGTCGAAGCTGGTGATCGTCGGCACCTTGGACGAGTCGTACCCGACCGACATGAAGCCGCCGTAGTCCTCGAACCAGAGGCCGGTGGCTTCCTTCTGGCTGTCCAGGATGTCGCCCCAGGTCGACACCTTGTACGGCGCAAAAAGGTTCACGTTGGCGAGCGCGACGGCGATGCCGACATCGAGGACGTCCGGCGCGCGGCTGGTGGTGCTGAGCTGCTGGACCGCGTTCACCTCGTCCTGGCTGCTGCCGTCGGGGTTGTCCGACGTGATGGGGATGCCGTACGTCGCGGTGAACTTGTCGAGGATGGCGCCGTAGTTCGCCCAGTCGCGAGGCAGGGCGATGACGTTGAGCCGACCCTCCGACTTGGCGGCCGCGATCAGGGCGTCCAACCCGCCGCAGGCCGTGACCGACGTCGCGGTCTTGGCGGTCGATTCGCTGCACGACGAGGAGCCGCTGCCGTTCGAGCTGCCGCAGGCGGCGACCACGAAAACAGCCACCACGGCAAGTGCCAGGTGGCGCCAGAGATTACCCAACTTCATGCTGCGTCTTCCCCTCCAATAACGGCCCGTCATAGGGCAAAGCAACCGGTGCCAGCGCAATCATGGCGGCCCTTCGCCGACGATGCAAGGACGGAGATCGGGCGTGCGGTTGATTTCAGTTAGGCAGCGGTTAACCGGGCGTGACCGTCAGGTTTCAGCGCGCTTGCCGCGGTAGCCGAGCTTTCGCGACAGCTCGGCGGCGGCTTCCGCCGTCAGCCGGTCCAGGTCGCTCCGCTTCGCCAGCCGGTGCGACGGGCCCGAGACGTCGAGGGCGGCGACCATCTCCCCGTCAGGTCCGAAAACTGGGGCCGCGATGGCGTCGAGCCCCATCTCGAGCTCCTCGTGGGTCCTGGCCACTCCTGCATGGCGCGCCTGCTCGAGCTGGGCCGCGAGCTTGCCCGGGTCGGTGACCGTCCTGGGCGTGATCCTGGCCAGGGGTTCGGCCAGCAGGCGCTCCCGCACCGCTCCCTGGCCGAAGGCGAGGAAAGCCTTGCCGCTCGCGGTGCAGTGGACCGGGTAGCGGCGGCCGAGCCAGTTGACGGTGACGACCGAGTTGGAGGCCGTCGCCTGCTCGATCGGGACGATGTCGTCGCCGATCAGGAGCTCGAACGTCGCCGTCTCGCCCGACGCCGCCGCCAGCCGTTCGCAGATCGGGCGAGCGATGTAGCGGAGGTCGAACTCCCCGGTGACGACGCTCGCCAGCTGAGGCAGGCGGCGGCCCAGGCGGTAGCGGGCCGTGCGCGAGTCGCGCTCGACGAGGGCGTGGCGCTCGAGCGTGGCCAGGAGGCGAAGGGCCGTCGACCGGTGCACGCCGAGGCCACGGGCGAGCTCGGCACCGGTCTGCCACCCACCCTGGGCCAGCAGGTCGAGGATCGTGATCGCCCGCTCCACGGAACGGACGGAAAGATCCCTGACCTCGTTGCTCATTGCGCAACATTATCGTTGTGCGCAACAATGTGCGGGTGAGCCGGGAAGAAGAGATCCGGGCCGCGCTGTTCGAGCACACCCTCAACGGGCACGCGCCCGAGGTGAAGGCGCTCACCGAAGAAGCCC
>DATKFA010000397.1:0-5916 GCA_035511715.1 Candidatus Acidiferrum sp.
AAGGGCGACCCCAGCACCTCGCAGCCCCTGGCCTGCCACCTCAGCCGGCCGGCCAGGGTCTCAACCGCGTCCGGCAATCTCCAATTCCTTCGCGCGGTTCGCGTACCCCGGATGGCTTGGCTTCGCGACGCGGTACCACGCGAGCGTCTCGGCGAGCGCGTCTTCCAGCGCCGAGGGTTCGAAGCCGAGCTCGCGCCGCGCCTGCTCGAGGACGTAGCCGGCGCCACGCCGCGGGTCGGGCCCGTAGGGGCTCGCGCCGTCGGGCATCTGCTCGAAAGGAATGGGGTGGAGTCGCGCGGGCACAGCGAGCGCACGAGCGATGCCCTCGATCAGCTCGCGCAGGCTGACGCCCTCGAACGCAACGTTGTAAGCCTGATGCGTCGCCGGCTTCCGCAGGTCACACGCGAGCGCGCACGCAAAACCGACGTCCTTGACCCATGCGACCCCGGCCTGCCATTCGTAGGTTTCCGCCGGCACGAGCACCGGTCCGCCGTCCGCCACGCGCTGGATGTACGCGGCGATGCGAAGCGTGTGGTCGGCAGGTCCGAAGATCGCCGGCGGGCGGATGACGGTCCACGGGAAATCACCCTGGCGTGTCAGCACCGTCTCGCACCATCGTTTGCCCTCGCGGTAGTCGAGCGCCTCGGGCGGCTCGCCCTCGAGCGGTTTGAAATCTTCCTCGCGCGCAGGTTTGCCGTGGAGGTCGGGGTACACGCCGGTCGAGACGAACACGTACCGCTCGCCCCTGAAATTGCGAGCGACGGCCTCCATCTGCTGCGGCTGATAGCCAGCCAGGTCGAGCAGGACGTCCGGCTGCGTCTGGTGGAGCGCCCGAGCGAGCTGCTCCTCGTCCGTGCGGTCGAAGGCGACGTAGCTCGTGAAGGTCCCGTAGGGCCGCTCCTTGCGGCCGGCCGCGATGGTCTCGACACCTCGGCGCATGAGCTCCTTGCAGGCCGCGGTGCCGACAAACCCGGCGCCGCCAAGCACCAGAGCTCTAGTCAATGTCGCGGGTCACGAAGTCGACGTCGATTCCGTCCTTCTCGTCCAATCGCCGCGCGAGCTCCGAGGCGAGGACGACGGACCGGTGCTGGCCGCCGGTGCACCCGAACGCGACGACGATGTGCATCCGTCCCTTCTCCTCATATAGAGGTAGGAGCTCGCCCACGATCCGCTCGATGTCGTCGAGCAATCGGCGCGCCGCCGGTTGCTTCATCACGAACGCGGCCACCTCGGGATCCCGCCCCGAACGGTGGCGAAGCTCGGGCACCCAGTAGGGGTTGTCCAGGAATCGCGCATCGATGAGGAGCGCGGCCTCCGACGGCGCGCCGTTCTTGTACCCGAACGCGAGGCACGTGACGAGCGGCCGCGTCCTGCTCATGAGGTGTTTCGCCAGCTCCTCCCGCTGGCCCGCCTCGATCCGGTGGTGCGCGCGCTCGTAGGTCCCGCCCGGGTGGCCGTCGGAGTCACCGTCGTGGACGAGCACATATTTGATCTGCCGCCGGTCCGCCTCGCGCAGAAGCTCGGCGCCTCCGTCGCTGACCCCGAGGACGAAGTCCGTGTCGCGCAGCCCGTCGAGGCGGGGGATGCGCTCGAAGCCCACCTCTTGAAACGCGGCGACCGCCTCTTCCATCCGCTCCCGAGTGGATGCTCCGACGATGACTAGATTCAAAGGGTTTCTTTCAGGCGCGCGGCGAGTCTCCCTGGAATGCCGACCTTGACGATCTCCTCCACCGGCGCCTCGCGGATGCCCTGCACCGAGCCGAAGTGTCGCAGCAGGGCTCGCTTGCGCGCCGGGCCGATGCCCTCCACCGAATCGAGCGGCGACGTCAGCGCCTTGCGCGAGCGCACCTTGCGGTGGTGAGTGATCGCGAACCGGTGCGCCTCGTCTCGGATGCGCTGCACGAGGAACATCCCCGGCGAGTTGCGCTCCTGCACGATCGGCTCGGCGCGCCCGGGGGCGAAGATCTCCTCGCGCTCCTTGGCCAGAGCGAAGGTCGGGATGTCGGCGTAGCCCGCGGCCTCCGTGACCTCGAGCGCAGCGCTGAGCTGACCCTTGCCGCCGTCGATGAGGATCAGGTCCGGGCGGGTCGTGAACGACCGGTCGCCGACAACGTCGGCCTCCTCGCGGCGCTGCGCGGACTCGAGCCGCTCGAGGCGCCGCCGCAGCACCTCCTGCAGCATCGCGAAGTCGTTCGGGCCCGGCACGTACTTGATCCGGAAGTGGCGGTAGTGGTCGTTGCGGGGACGTCCGTCCTCGAAGACGACCATCGACCCCACGGCCGAGTCGCCCTGGATGTTGGAGATGTCGTAGCACTCGATCCGTTTGGGCGGGGTCTCCAGGTCCAGCGCCGCGGCGAGGGCCGCCAGCATCGGCTCGGTCCGGCTGCGGTCGTAGTCGGCCTGGATCTTGAGCTGCTCGAGCTCCTGCTTGGCCGTGTCTGCAAGCTGCAGCACGAGCGCGCGCTTGCGTCCCCGTTGAGGGATCTCGAGCTCGACCGGCCGGCCACGCTTCTCGCTCAACCAGCCCGTGATCAGCTCGGGCTCCTCGATCGGGCCAGGAAGAATCACCGTGCGCGGCACGTGGGTCGCGCTCGAGTAGTACTGGAGCATGAATCCGCGCAGCAGCTCGGGCTCTCTGGCATCGCCGGCGCCGTCGAGGGCGTGCCCGTCGTGCCCGACCATCTTGCCCTGGCGCACATACGCGACCTCGACGAACACGTCGCTGCCGCTGCGCGCGTAGGCGAGTATGTCCTGGTCGTCGCGCCCGCGCGTCAACACCTTCTGCCGGTCGGCGATGCGCTCGATGGACTGGAGCTGGTCGCGATAGCGCGCGGCGTTTTCGAAGTCGAGCCGGTCGGCCGCGCCTTCCATCCTCCCCTGCAGCTCCCCGACCAGTAGGTCCGAGCGCCCTTCCATGAACAGCGCCACCTCGTTGATCCGCGCCCTGTAGTCCTCCGGGCTGATCCGCCGCTCGCAAGGTCCGGGGCAGCGCTTGATGTGGAAGTCGAGGCAGACCTTGCCTTGTTTGAAGATCTCGTCGCTGCAGGTGCGAAACGGAAGCAGCTGCCGGATCGATTTCACAGTCGAGCGCAGTGACAGTGCGGACGTGTACGGACCGAAGTACAGCGCGCCGTCGTTCAGCACCCGCCGCGAGTAATGCACGCGAGGAAATTCCTCGGTCACCGGCAGCTTCAGGTAGAGGTAGTTCTTGTCGTCCTTGAGCCGGATGTTGAAGCGCGGCCGGTAGTTCTTGATCAGGTTGTTCTCGAGGACCAGCGCCTCGACCTCGTTCGCGGTCGTGACGAACTCGAAGTCCACGGCACGCTGCATCAGCTCCGCGATGCGACCCGCCTCGGCGTAGCCGGGCGTGAAGTAAGAGCGCAGGCGGTCACGCAGCCGCAGGGCCTTGCCGACGTAGATGACCTGCGTCTTCTTGTCTCGGAAGAGGTAGACGCCCGGGCTCTCGGGCACGGCCTGCAGCCGGCGCTTGATCGTCTCTTCTAGCGTCGCTGCCATTCCTGAAGCGATTCTAGGAACCCGTAAACTCGTGGCCGTGAGCGCGCAGCAACCGCCGCCCCCGCCCTCCGGAGGTTCGACGGAGGTCTCCGGCCAGCAGTCACAGCCGTCCACCCCCGTGCCCTACACGCCTGGCCTCACCTACACGCCGTCGCGCGAGCACACCAACACGATGGCCGTGATCAGCCTGGTGTCCGGCGCGGTCGCAGTCTTCGGTCACATCGTGCTGCCCGGGATCGGCGGAGGAACGCTGGCCGTCGTGGCCATCGTGACCGGGTTCATCGGACGCGGCGAGATCAAGAGGACGGGCGAGCAGGGCGGCTGGATGGCGACGACCGGGATCGTGCTCGGAATCATCCACGTCGCGCTGATCGCCGTGATCTTCCTGCTGCTGATCCTGGGCGTCTTCGCGTTCGGAGCCTGGGCGCTACTGCACCACTAGCTAGAAGTGGATGCCGCGCATGATGTATGCCATCGTCGCGGCCTCGACTGAGATCTCTTCTTCGGCAGGCTGCGCCGGACGCTGATCATCCCTCGGCGGGGTGTCGGGGAACAGGTGATACGCGCCGGTCATCACGAACTGCAGCAGACCAGGGGCGATCGTGTGCACCGTCTCGCCCATCTTGCCGAGTCGGGTCGAGACCTCTGGCTGCCGCGTCAGGATCGCGGACGCAACCATCTCCGCCGCTTCCTCGGGTGAGCTGGTCGGAAAGTTCCTGTACATGCTGGTCGGCGCGATCATCGGTGTCCGCACCAACGGCATGTGGATGTTGGTGATGGCGACGCCGTCGTCCGCGACCTCCGGCGCGATGCAGCGGCTCAACGAGGCAAGCGCCGACTTCGACGCGACGTAGGCGCCGAAGCGCGGCGGGTACGCCTGGACGCCGATGCTGGAGATGTTGATGACGTGGCCGCTGCGCCGGCTGCGCATCCCTGGAAGCACCGCGAGCAGCAGCTTCACCGCGCCGAAGTAGTTGAGCTGCATCGTGCGCTGGAAGTCGTGGAAGCGGTCGTACGACGACTCGATCGAGCGACGGATCGAGCGACCGGCATTGTTGACGAGGATGTCGACGCGGCCGAAGTCCTCGAGGACCTGGCGGATCATGGCCTCACACGCGTCGAGGTCGGAGAGGTCGGCGGGATAGACCGACGCCCGCCCACCCGCCTCAGAGATCTCGTCGGCGAGCGCCTCGAGCTTGTCGCGCGTCCGTGACACCAGGATCAGGTGTGCGCCGTTGCGTGCGAGCAGCTGCGCCGTCGCGCGGCCGATGCCGCTCGAGGCGCCGGTCACCACGACGACCCGGTCCTGCAGCGCGCGCCGGAGGTTGCGGTCGGTGAGCGCCTCGGGGTCCATCTGGCGCTCCCAGTAGTCCCAGACCTTCCACGCATACGTGTAGAGCGGCGGGCACGCCACACCCGTCCCTTCGAGCGCGGCCTGCGTCCTGTCGCACGTGAATCGCGCGCGGCTTGACGCGAAGCGAATCGCCTCCTCCGGTACCCGCACCCCGTCGAGCAGCCGGCGCTTCAGGGTCTGCGCGACGCTCCAGTGCTCCAGCATCGCGCGGGTTTCCGGCGGCAGCATTCGTCCTGCGCGGCTGTCGACCCGCAGCGTGAACTGCGGCGCGTGGGCCGCGCGGCAGAACTCATTGGTCACGTCGCCAAGCCTCTGCGGCGCGGGGTCCGTGAGGTGGAACGTCCCCCCGTCGAGGCCTTCACGGTGGCCGATCGCATCGAGCGCGCGGGCGACGAAGTCGACCGGGACTATGTTCACCTCGCCACCCTCGATTCCGATCAGCGGCACCCACTGCGGGATCGCATTGCGCAGCCGCTGGATGAGCTTGAACGCGTAGTAGGGACCGTCGATGCGGTCCGCCTCCCCGGTCTCCGACGACCCCACCACGAGCCCGGGGCGGTAGATCCGCCACCGCACGGAGGAGTCGCGGATCATGCGCTCCGCCTCGTATTTGGTCCGGTAGTAAGGATGGTCCAGGTCCTGGCCTTCGGCAAACATCTCCTCGGTGAACGGGCCCTTCCAGCGCGCTCCCGCTACGGCGATGGAGCTCATGTGGTGGACACGCGCCCCGATTCGACTGGCCAGCTCGAGGACGTTGCGCGTGCCGTCGACGTTGGCCCGCTCGTTGGCATCCTCCGGCGCCTCGAGGTCGTAGACCGCCGCGAGGTGGTAGATGTCGGCGCCCGCAAGCCGCTCCTGATCGGCCGTGTCGAGGCCGAGCAGCGGCTCGGTGATGTCGCCCTCCACCGGCCGCAGGCTGTCGCGCGCGCCCAATGAGTCGATCAATGCCTCGAGCCGCTCGCGGGAGGCCGGACGGACAAGGACGAAGGTGTCGCCGTCACGCCGCGCGAGGAGCCTCAGAAGGTGACGGCCGATGAAGCCGGTGC
>DATKFA010000398.1:0-10039 GCA_035511715.1 Candidatus Acidiferrum sp.
CCCGCTGCGATCGACATCAGACGGTCGAACACCTCCACGGCGGCGCCATTCTCGACCGGCCCTGCAAGCCGGACGTAGGCCGAGGCGCCGTCCGCAAACAGAAAGGTGGGCGTCCCAAAGATGCCGTGCTCGGCGACGGCCTGAGCGTGGTCTCGCGCCACCGCGTCGAGGATGTCCGAAGCACGAAGGTCGGTGGCGAAGCGTTCGAGGTCCAGTCCGGCGTCGGACGCGACGCGCTCGATCACGGTCTCGTCGTCGAGGTCCAACCGATCGCGGTGCCGGGCCTGGAGAAGCGGCATGTGCAGGCCGTTGAAGCGCCCCTGCCGGCGGGCTGCCTCGGCAGCCTTGAAGGCCAGGCGTCCGCGCACCGTTTCCGACGCCGGCGCATTCCACAGCGTCCAGCCGTCATCCTTGGAGTTCACCTGAGTGAGTGAGAAGTACCGCCAGCGGACGTCGATCGGCCTTGCGCCCGAGCTGCGCACCTCGTCGAGCATCCCGGCCACGCGATAGACGAACGGGCACATGTAGTCGAAGAAAACATCGAAGCTGATGGGCGTGTCCACTCGCAAGGTTCCAACGCAGCTCCGCATGACCCGTATTCCAGACAGCTGGGCGTGGATGTGGTCCGACGTGCTGGTCCGCCTGGCGCCGTTCACGATCGCGTACGCGGCCGCGGTGGCGCTTTTCCGGCACGCGGCGTGGCTCGGGCTGAGCCTCGGGGACCTGCCTGCGCAGATCGTATTCGCCGTGGTCGCGGTCCCCGTCATGTTCGTCGCGGCCGTCGCGGTCCAGCTCGCGCTCACTCGGCGGCGCGGCACCCTCAGCGTGCCCGCGGGCGCTGACGACGCCTCGTTCCAGGCCGCGTTCTACGTGGTGAACGGCCCGATCGAGGAAGCGTTCTTTCGCGGGCTGCTGCAGGGTGGGCTGTCGGTCCTGTGGGGCCCTCCGCTTGGCTTCGCGATCGCGACGACCGTCTACGTCCTCTATCACCGGCTCGGCCGCTGGCCATGGGAGGACACGCTCGCGACCGCGTTGGTCGGGATCCCGATGGGCCTGGCGTTCTGGCTCCTTCCCCACCCACCGTCGCTGCTCGGCGTGTCGCTCGCCCACGTCGCCGCGACCTGCGGCTTTCTCGGACCTGGGCCCTATCTGCTGCGCAGGCTGCGCCTCGTCTAATTGATCGCGCTGGACCGCCGGCAGAAGGTGATCCTCGTCTGGGCCGGCGTCGCGGTGATCATCACCAACTTCGAGGGCAACATCCTGGTCCTCGCGCTGCCCGCCATCGCGAGGGAGTTCCACGCGAACACGCTCGGGCTCGCCGAGCTGGGTTCCGTCCTGGCGTTCGGCACGCTCGGCGCGCTCCCTCTTGCCATGCTGGCCGACCGATTCGGGCGGCGCCGGATGATCGCCGTCGGGGTGTGCGGGTCATCGCTGGCGAACCTGATCAGCGGCTTCGCCGCATCACTCGCGGTTCTGGCCTTTCTGAAGCTGTTTGCGGTCACGTTCGAGGTCCTGGTCATCGGCGTGGTGACCGCGCTCATCGTCGAGGAGGCGCCGGTCGAGCATCGCGGCGCGGCGATCAGCCTGATCGCCCTCCTCTCGGGCATGGGCATCTTCATCGTCGTCGTCGCCTACCCGCTGGTGGCACCGCACTGGCGCTGGCTCTTCTACGCCACGGGAGCCGGCATCGTCCTCTCTCCTTTTATCTGGTGGCTGCTGCCGGAGAGCAAGACGTGGCAGCGCGTGCACGTGACCGGCTCGGCCCTGCGGGTGCTGCTCGGGCGGCCGTGGAGGCGCCGGCTGCTGATCCTCGCGAGCATGACCGGGCTGCTCTCGGTGCTGCTGGAGCCCGCCGGACTCCTGTACACGGTGTTTGCCTCCTTCGACCTCCACTGGTCGGCGGCGGCCATCAGCGTGCTGATCGTCGTCAGCGGCATAGCGGGCGCCGCGTCATACCTCGCGGGCGGATTCCTGACCGATCGTTTCGGCCGGCGAGGCCCCGCGATCGCGCTGACCATCGCCACCGCCGCCTCGACCAGCCTCAGCTTCGCGACCGGCTCGGTCGGTTTCTTCGCGGGCAACGTCCTGTGGAGCGCGTTCGCGAGCGCGAGCACGCCGGTCTTCGGCGCCTGGTCGGGGGAGCTCTTTCCCACACGGGCACGGGCCACGGCGGAGGCCGGAACCGCGGTGATCGCCGCGTTAGGAGGGATCGCCGGGCTGCAGCTCGTCGCTTTCCTCGCCCCCTCGGCGGGGCTGGGGGGCGCGATCGAGCTGGGGGGCGTGGCGGCCATCGCGGGAGCGCTGCTCCTGTTCCTCCTACCGGAGACGAAACAGCAGCCGCTGCCCGAGTAGATTTCCGCTGCAGTGGAACGCGCGCGAGCGGTCGTGATCGGCGGCGGGATCACCGGCGCGAGCGTGCTCTATCACCTCGCGAAGGCAGGATGGAGGGACGCGGTCCTGCTCGAGAAGGACGAGCTCACAAGCGGCTCGACGTGCCACGCCGCGGGCCTCGTCACCCAGTTCAACCCGTCGCCGACGATGATGCGGTTCCGGCGGTACAGCATCGAGCTGTACGAGGAGCTCGGCGTTTTCGAGACCGTCGGCAGCCTGCGCTTCGCCTCGTCCCGCGATCAGCTGAAAGAGCTCCAGCGCGGCGTCAGCCGCGCGCGCGCCATCGGCCTAGAGGTGGACCTGCTGAGCGCAGGCGAAGCCGAGCGGCTCATGCCCGTCATCAGCCGCGATTCCCTCTACGGCGCTGTTTGGATGCCCGGTGACGGACACCTCGACCCGCATACCGCGACGCACGCGTTGGCGGCCGCGGCGCGAAACCTGGGCGCGCGCGTGCTTACGCACAGGCGGGTCACGGACATCGAGCTGAGCGAGCGCGGCGAGGTTCTATCCGTCGATACCGACGAAGGGCCCATCGAGACGGAGGTCCTCGTCGTCGCGGGCGGGATCTGGGGACCTCAGATCGCAGCGATGGCGGGCGCATTCGTCGTGTCCACGCCCGTCGACCACCAGCACGCGGCGCTGCTCGCGGTGCCCGGCCACGAGCTGCCCCACGACATGCCGTGCTTCCGCGACCCGGACAACCTCATCTATGGCAAGGCCGAGGCCGGCGGGATGGTGCTGGGCGGATACGAGTCGAACCCGGTCGCGCGCTGGATCGACGGGGTGCCGTGGGACCACGCCGGTGCATCCCTGCCGCCAGACCAGGCACGCTTCGAGCCCCTTCTCGCGGGGGCCGCGCGCCGTTTCCCGTTCGCGCACGAGGCGGGCATCCTCAAGCTCGTCTGTCACCCCGACGCCATGACGCCTGACGCCGGGCCGCTCGTCGGTCCGGTGCCCGGCGTTCGGGGCCTGTACATGGCGGCGGGCCTGTCGCTCAACGGGTTCGGCGGCGCGGGCGGCATCGGCCGGGCGATCGCCGAGCTGGTGACCGGCGGGGAGCCCGAGCTCGACCTCTACGCCTTTCGCCCCTGGCGGTTCGGGCCCGTGCATCGAGACCCGCGCTACGCTGCCGAGCTCGCGCGCGAGGCCTACAAGTACTACTACCTCCTGCGTTATCCGTTCGACTCCGACGAATGGGGACGTCCGAAGCGGACGAGCGCGCTCCATTCGCGCCTGCAGGACCTGGGCGCGGTGTTCGGCGCCAAGCAAGGATGGGAGCGGCCGGACTACTTCGAGCCCGGTCGCGCGTGGCGCCGCGCGGGCCCCGATCAGCGCGCGTTTGGCTTCACACGGCCGCCGTATTTCGACCGATTGGCCGAAGAGCACCGAGCGTTTCGCGAGCGCGTCGGCATCATCGACATGAGCTCGTTCGGAAAGGTCGAGATAACAGGCTCGGGCGCGTTGCCCTTGCTCGAGCGAGTGGCCGGCAACCGCATCGACCGTCCGGTCGGGTCGGTCGTCTACACGCAGCTGCTGGAGGACGGCGGTGGGATCGCCGCCGACGTCACGATCACTCGACTCGCACCCGAGCGATTCCGCCTCGTCACCGGCGCCGGCTACGTGAACAGCGACGCGGGGTGGCTTCGCATGCAGGTCCGCGACGAGCCGGTGGAGATGCGCGAATCAACGGACGAGCTGTCGGTCATCGGCATGTGGGGCCCGCATTCGCGCATGGTCCTGCAGCGCGTCAGTGACGACGACGTCTCGGACGCAGGGTTTGCATTCATGCAGGCGCGCGACATCCGGATGGCGGGCTTTCCCGTCTTCGCCCAGCGCGTGACATACGTCGGTGAGCTGGGTTGGGAGTTTTACGTCGTCCCAGCTCTTGCCGGCCAGGTGTGGGACAGGTTGATGGATGCCGGCCGCGATTTCGGAATCACGCCAGGTGGCTACCGCGTGCTGGACTCGCTGCGGATGGAGAAGGGCTACCGCTACTACGGAACGGACATGGGCCTGCTCGACACGCCGTTCCAAGCAGGAGTTGGTTTCGCCGTCGATCGCGAGAAGTGGCCTCAAATCGAGCGCAATGTCCTCCGCCGCCTGCGCACGCTGGCGGTCGGCGACACGGACTACGTCCCCATCTACGGCGGGGAGGCCGTTCTCAGCGATGGCCGCGTCGTCGGCCGGTTGCGCAGCTGCGCCTACGGCTTCACCGTGCGCAAGAACCTCGCGTACTCATACCTGCCGGTGGAGCTGAAGCCTGGTGCGACGGTGAGCGTGGAGGTCTTCGGCGAGATGATCCCCGCCGCAGTCGTGCAAGATCGAGTCCTTGAAGCGCAACCCACGGGCTGAGGAAGCCGCCGCACGTGTGTCCCTGTGGAAGGGACGCAACGTCGACATCTCGCCGCTCTCCGGCGGCCTGACCAACGAGAACTACCTGGTCCAGGTCGACGGTCAGAGATACGTGATGCGGCTGCCAGGACAATCGACGGAGCTGCTTTCGATCGACCGCGCGAACGAGGTGTTCAACACGAAGGCGGCCGCGTCGACCCGCATCGGTCCGATGGTCCTCGAGCACGTCGCCGGCGCTGACGTGATGGTCCTCGAGTTCATCCCGGGTCCGACGATGTCTTCCAGCGCGCTGCAGGCGCCGCGCACGGCGGCGCGCATGGCGCAGTCGTTCCACCGCCTGCACGCAGCGCCCCGCTTCCTGCAGGACTTCAACATGTTCCGGCTCATCGAGCAATACCTCGTGATCGTCGACGAGCACGCGGTGACGATCCCATCCGACTATCGCGACTGGATGGCGACGGTCAGCCGCATCGAGCGTGCGGTCTCCGTTCACGCGCTGCCGCCGGCGCCCTGCCACAACGACCTCCTCTGCGAGAACTTCATCGACGACGGCTCGGCGCTGCGGATCGTCGACTACGAGCTCAGCGGCAACAACGACCCGTGCTTCGACCTGGGCAACACGGCCCAGGAAGCCGAGTTCGACCAGGACCACCGCGCAGCCCTTTGCGAGGCGTACTTCGGCACGCCGGACCCTCGCCAGCTGGCGCGGATGAACCTGTTCGCCCTGATGTCCGACGTCGGCTGGACCTTGTGGGGCGCGATCCAGGCGAAGATCTCGGCGGTCGACTATGACTTCACCGGCTACTACACGGCGCGGTGGACGCGCGCCCTCGCGGTCCTGCGGTCGGACCGGTTGGAACGGTTGATGGCCGAAGCCGCCACGCCAGATGCGCAGGGCGTAACTCCGACATTGACGTAGCGCCAGAGCGGTGTTACGTTCCCCGCCGGTATATCGGTCGCATATTGCAGCCGAGGGTGGGCCGTTCCGGTTTTGGGGCCCCCGCGAAATCCAGGCGAAGCCTCCGATTTCGCGGGGTGCCGAAGTAGGGGAAGGAATTGGCGGTCGCCGAGCCGGTCGCAGTTCGGTCGCAGAGCGAGGAGGCGTACGCGCGCCTGCTGGAACGGATCGTCAGGCTCGACATGCCTCCCGGCTCTGTCGTCAACGAGGCGCGGCTCCGCGAGGAGCTGAAGATCGGCCGCACGCCGATCCGCGAGGCGCTGCAGCGCCTTGCCCGCGAGAACCTGGTGCGCTCGATTCCCCACCGCGGCACATTCGTCACGGAGGTCAACGTCACCGACCTCGCACGCATCACCGAGGTCCGAGTCGTGCTCGAGTCCCACGCGGCGCGCCTCGCGGCCGAGAAGCACACCAGCGCCGACGGGGAGGCAACCCGAGAGCTGCTCGAGCTGCTGCGCGGCGGCCGGGTCAGCGACCAGCGTGAGCTGATGCAGCTGGACCAGAGGATCCACCAGCTGATCTACCACGCGGCGCACAACCCCTTCCTCGAGGCGACCCTCGAGCGCTACTTCAACCTGAGCCTGCGCCTCTGGTACCTGGTGCTCGACCGCCAGGTCGGTTTGCGAAGGGCGGTGGACGAGCACATCGATCTCCTGCAGGCGGTGCTCTCGAGCGATGGCGAGCTGGCCGAGACGATCATGCGCAAGCACGTCATCGGGTTCGAGCGCGAGATCCGCAAGGTGCTGGTGGAGAGGTAGAGAGGAATCAGATGCCGAAGGTATTTTTCGCCACCGACCTTCACGGATCCGAGGTGTGCTGGAAGAAGTTCCTGAACGCCGCGAAGTTCTACGACGCGGACGTCCTGATCTGCGGCGGCGACATGACCGGCAAGGCGATCGTGCCCATCGTCTCCGAAAACGGCCACTACACCGTGACGCTCGGCGGTGAGTCGCAAACGGTGCCGGCCGAGCAGGTAGTTGAGGTCGAGAACAACATCCGCCGCCGTGGCTACTACCCGCTGCAGATGTCGGTCGAGCGGGTCCACGAGCTGGACACGGACCCCGCGAAGCGCGCGGCCTGCTTCCAGGAGGTGATGCTCGACGGCGTCGACCGCTGGATGAAGATGGCGGCGGACAAGCTGCGCGGCACGGGTGTGCGCATCTTCGTCTCGCCCGGCAACGACGACGAGATGGAGGTCGACGACGTGATCCGGCGGGCGGAGGTCGTCGAGCTCGGCGAGGGTCGCGTCATGGAGTTCGACGGCTTCGTCATGATCTCAACCGGCTGGTCGAACCCCACGCCGTGGAAGACGCACCGCGAGGAATCGGAGGAGCAGCTCGCCGGCCGCATCGACGCGATGGCGTCGCAGGTGCCCGATACATCGCGCGCGATCTTCAACCTGCACTGCCCACCCTTCAAGTCCGGCCTCGACGAAGCCCCGGCGATCGACGCCGACCTCCGGCTTCTGCACGGCGGGCGCGCGTTGAGACCGGTCGGATCGACCGCGGTGCGCGAGGTGATCGAGAAGCGCCAGCCGCTGCTCTCGCTGCACGGCCACATCCACGAGAGCAAGGGCGCGGTGAAGATCGGCAAGACGCTGTCCATCAATCCCGGCAGCGCCTACGAGGAAGGGATGCTCATGGGGGCGATCATCCAGCTCGACCCCAAGAAGGGAATCAAGAGCTACCAGCTGGTCAACGGATGAAGAGGTAAGGAGGAAGCACACATGGCGGACACGACGATGGGGACGGCGGCGGCGCGGCCGGCGCTGTTTCTCCGCAACGCGACCGGGCTGGTCAAGGCCTGGTCGACGTTTGACGCTTTCGTCTATTCGTTCTGGTCGGTGAACCTGATCACGCTCGGCCTGTACGGCATGTCGTTCGTCTACACGGTGCCCGACGGCCAGGCGCTGGCGGCGATCCTGGTCTTCGGCGTGCTGACCACGTTCCTGGTGATCACGTACGCGATGTTGGTCAGCGTCATGCCGCGCACCGGCGGCGACTACGCCTGGCAGAGCCGGGTGCTCGGCGGCTCCCTGGGTTTCGTTCTCTCGATCACCGGATGGTGGTTCACCCTGTTTCTGTGGGCGCCGATCTACGCCAACATCCTGGTCGTCCAGTTCTTCTCTCCACTCGCCTACACGCTCGGCTCGTCCGGCGTCGCCACCTGGTTTGCGAGCTCGAACGGGATCTTCGTCTCCTGCCTGATCGTGCTGGCCTTCGTCAGCGTCGTCGTGACCATGGGTATGGAGACTTACGCCCGCATCCAGAAGGTCTGCTTCTGGATCGGCCTCGTCGGCCTGGCGGTGGTGATCGTCCTGCTCCTGGTCAACGACCAGAGCTCCTTCCAGAGCGCGTTCAACCGGGAGTCGTCATCGCTGTTCGGCACTTCAGGCAACGCGTATCAAGCGACCATCGACACAGCCACAAAGGGCGGATTCGGCGGCTCGAGCTTCGGCACGTTCGCGATCGGACCCATGCTCCTTCTGCTTCCGTGGCTCGCGTTCTATCTGCTCTGGCCCAACTGGGGCGCCACGCTTTACGGCGAGGTCCGCGGCGCCAAGGACATCCGCAAGCCGTTCTGGAGCATGTTCTGGGGCCTGTGGGTCACCGTCGCCCTCGTGGCGGTGGTCGTCCTTCTCATGGTCAGGACCTTCGGATGGAACTTCTACCAGGCTGCCAACAGCCTCTACTGG
The DNA here is from genome assembly GCA_035511715.1 of Candidatus Acidiferrum sp. Taxonomy (GTDB): domain Bacteria; phylum Chloroflexota; class Dormibacteria; order Dormibacterales; family Dormibacteraceae; genus 40CM-4-65-16. The sequence goes on from DATKFA010000398.1 coordinate 8,397, forward strand.
GGCAGCCTGTTCGGCGGCCCCGCGCCGGTGATCCCGACATGGCCCTATCCGGTGATGTTCGCCGGATGGCTCGTCAACAGCCATCTGTTCCAGGCGGTCCTGATCATCGTCATGGGCCTGTGGTTCTTCGGCTGGGCCGGCACCCTGTTCCTCTCCTCGACGCGCGTCATCTTCGCGGCCGCGTTCGACCGCGTCCTGCCGGCGTGGGCGGCCAACATCTCGGCCAAGCGCCGCGTGCCGTACGGCTCGCTCGTCCTGATGATCGTGCCGTCGATCGTGGTCAGCGCGATCTACGCCTACAAGCCGACCTTCACGAGCGTGTTCCTTGACGCGACCGCCGTTCTCGCGCTCACGTTTTTTGCGACCTGCGTGGCCGCGATCATCCTGCCCTGGAGGCGCAAGGACCTCTACGACGCGTCACCCATCGCGCAGTACAAGCTGGGCGGTCTTCCGGCGATCAGCATCGTGGGGGCGATCAGCGGGATCTTCCTGCTCTTCATGCTCTACGAGTGGTTCTTCAACAGCTCGAACCTCTACGGGACCTCCTTCCAGGCGACGACCAACTCCGTCATCTACTTCGCCGCCACCTACGTGGTCGCGATCGCCATCTACGTCGCCGCCCGAGTCGTGAGGGGCCGGCAGGGCATCGACCTGCGCCGAATCCACCACGAAATCCCTGTTGAGTAGCATTGCAACGGCCGCCGGGCGCAAGTCCGGCGGCCTCTCTTTCTAAAGGCATGCTCGAATACACCCTCCGCACCTATCAGAGCCCGACCCGCCTCGTCCAGCGCCTTGGTGCCATCCAGGAGCTGGGCAACGAGGCGTCGCAGCTCGGCATGCGCCGGCCCCTGCTCGTCACCGACCCCGGCGTGAAGGCGGCGGGCCTGCTGGAGGTGGCCCTCGAGGTCCTGCGGAAGTCAGACGTCGAGCCGGTGGTTTTCGACAAGGTCCGGGCCAACCCGCCCGTCGCACTCGTGGATGAGGGCGCGGGCGAGTACCGGCGCCAGGGCTGCGACGGCCTCGTCGCCATCGGCGGCGGAAGTTCGATGGACACCGCGAAGGGCATCGGCGTCGTCGCCGCGCACGACGACGGAAGCATCGTCGACTACGAGTGGGGCCACAGTCCGATCGCCTCGCGTATCCCGCCGATGATCGCCGTGCCCACGACCGCCGGCACGGGAAGCGAGGTCACGCTGTGGGCGGTCATCACCGACCCGAAGCGCAAGATCAAGTTCAACGTCGGCGGAACCCCGAACATCGCCTCGTGGGTCGCGGTCATAGATCCCGAGCTCACGGTCAAGCTCCCGGCCGCGGTCACCGCCGGCACCGGCATGGACGCGCTGGCGCACGCCGTCGAGTGCTACACGATGTCCTATCACCAGCCCTTCACCGACGCGGTCGCCCTGCTGGCGATGGAGTACGTCGCGAAATACCTGCGGGTCGCGTACTCCCAGGCCTCCAACCTGGAGGCGCGGTACCACATGAGCGCCGCGGCGATGCTGGCGGGTCTCGCCTACGGCACCGATTCCGCCGGCGCCGCGCACGCGATGAGCCAGACGGCCGGCGGCGTGCACGACGCGCCCCACGGCGAGCTCACCGCGCGGCTGCTGGGTCCGGTCATGGAATACAACTACTCGGGCGAG
>DATKFA010000399.1:0-4147 GCA_035511715.1 Candidatus Acidiferrum sp.
GTCAGCGAATCTCTTGATCGGCGCGGCGCTCATCGTGACCCTCGTCGACGTGCCGCTCCTCGGCCGGTTGGTCTTCAACCAGACGCAGCTCGACTCGGGCCTGCTCCTGACCCAGTTCCTGATCGGCGTGCCGCTCGGCGCCCTGGCCGGCGGGTTGCTTGCCGGCCGCGCCGGCAACCTCGGCACCGCTGCTTTTGGTCTCGCCCTGTCGGCGATCGCGTTCGCCTCGATGGCCGGCTGGCAGGCGAACGAGCTGACGCTGCGCGCCGGGCCCCTCAGGCAGGCCGACCTGACGCTGGCCCTATGCGGTTTTGGTTTCGGGCTGGTCATCGCGCCGCTCACAGCGGCCGTGCTGTCGCTGACGGGCGGCCAGAGCCACGGGCTCGCCACGAGCCTGGTCGTGCTGGCCCGGACGATGGGGATGCTGGCCGGCCTGGCGGCGCTGACCGCGTTCGGCCTCTACAGGTTCCACCAGATCCTTGGCAGCCCGGCGCTGAACGACCCGGACCTGCGGTCACGAGTCAAGCACCTGGAAAGGCTGGTCGCCGCAGCCTTCCTCCAGGAGTACCGGGAGATCTTCCTGATCGCGGTAGGACTGTGCGTCCTTGCCGCGATGGTTACTGCTTTTTCGCTAGCGCCAGGACGTAGGAGTGGTGGTACCTGAAAGCTTCGTCCGCGTCGCCGAGGCTTGCCATCGCTGCCTCGACCTCGGCCTCGAGCTCGTTCCGGTAGCGAGGACCGAGCGCCTTGATCAGCGTGTAGGGACGCGGCCCGGCGCCGGCCATCAGATCCGTCCACTCCCTCGCGTTCTTCGTCCGTCCGCCCGTGACCATGTCCGTCACGGGACCAACCGCGAACCTCGCCTCTTCGAGCATCTTGCGAAGGGTCCACGGCTCACCAAACTGCGCGCGGGCGTTGCTGTAGCGCGGGAGCTCGAGGTAATGGCGGCGCGCGAGTGGCGTAAGCGCCTGAAAGAAAAGCTCCTGGGCGCGCGTGTTGAGGCTGCGCCGCTGGATGGAGATCGCGATCCGGCCTCCCGGCCGCAGAACGCGGTGGGCCTCTTCCAGGGCCGCGGCGGGATCGGCGAGGTAGGTCAACGCCTCACCCATGGTGACGAGGTCGAAAGTGTCGGGCCGGAAAACGAGATGCTCCGCAGCCATCCCCAGGAACTGGACGTTCTTGTCCTGTTTCGCGCGGGCAATCGAGAGCATGTTCTCGGACAGGTCGATCGCCATCACCCACCCTGGTTTGACCCGGGGCGCAACCAGGTGAGCCACGAGGCCGGTTCCCGTGCCGACGTCGAGGACGTGCTCGGACTTCGCCGGATTCGCGAGCTCGACGAGCCGCGTCGCTACGCGTCGATGCTGCCCGCCGGCCCAGTCGTCGTAGAGAGGTGCGACCCCGTCGAAAAAGTCGACGACATGGTCAACCATCTCGCGGGAGGAGTCGCGATCCATGACGGCCACGTCCTGTTTAACCTTGGGCGACGATTCGGCGCACGACTGTTACGATGCTAGCTCCCTGAAATCCAGTTAGACCCAATTACGCGCTGGAGGATTTGATGGCTCAAGCTGAAAAGGCCGCTGTTCAGACGGCACAGAACGGCGGAACCAACGTCGTCAGCCTCGGTCCGCGCGACATCCTGCAGGGCCGCCTCGAGATCCAGGGCGACCTCAAGGTCGCCGGGAACGTCGAGGGCGACCTGAAGGCGAGCGGGGACGTCACGGTCGACTCGGGCGCCAACATCCAGGCGGCTATCGAAGGCGCCAACGTGAGCGTCCGCGGCCAGGTCACCGGCAACGTCACCGCCCGCAAGCGCCTGACGCTCGGAGGCTCGGGCCGGCTGAACGGCGACGTCCGGGTGAGTCGCCTCACAGTCGAAGACGGCGCGACCCTCAACGGCAACGTCGTGATGTCGTCGGAGAAGTAAGAGGGGTCCCCACGAACTCACAGCCGAAGGCTCTGAGTTCGTGGGGATGCAAGGGCTAGGCCAGAGCCACGCCCCCGGCGTGCTCCGCCCGACTGATCGCGGGTAGTACGACCGTTTCCAGGTAGCGATTGACCGCGTCCTCGGCGCTGCGCACGATCTGCCATTCGAGCTGCTCCAGGTAGACCTGGTCGACGTTTAGGTTGCCCAGGCGCTCCCGCCAGAAAGTTGGATCGACGGCCAGCCCAGGCAAGGGCCCTCGGGCCGCGGGGTTGTTCAGCTGTGGCAGACCGGGAAGGCTCGACCCCGGATCGTCGGTGGCCTGCGGGACCTCGGCGATGGACTGGGACGCGGACGAGTGGCTGGCCGAAGCGGCCACCGTCCAGGCCACCGCGACGATGGCGGTGACCACGACGATCTCGGCGGCCACGAGCCAGGTCAGAGGGGAACGGATGACGTTGCGCATGCGTCGAGGCTAGGCCCGACGGGGAGCCACGCCAACCCCGCCTGTTAAGGACGCAGCGTACGCAGAGCCGCGAGGCCTCGTTCGATGGTCTCGATCTTCTTCGGAAAGCTGAACCGGATGTGGCCGCGATCCAGCGCTGGGTCGTGATAGAAGCTGGAGGCGGGCACGGTTGCCACCGCGACCTCCTCGATGAGCCGCCGCGCAAAGGCGACGTCGTCGGTCGCACCGAAACGCGCAATTCCAGCCATGACGTAGTAGGCGCCGTCCGGTGCGGTCACCTCGAAGCCGCACTCCTGCAGGCCGCCCACGATCGCGTCGCGCCGCTCCTGGTAGTCGCCGAGCAGCTCCACATAAAAGGACGCAGGAAACTCGAGCGCCTCGGCGACGGCGATCTGCAGCGGGTGGGCAGCGCCCACCGTCAGAAAGTCGTGCACCTTGCGGATGCCGGCGCTGAGCGCGGCGGGGGCGATCAGCCACCCCACCCGCCAGCCCGTCACGGAGTAGGTCTTGCTCGCGCCGCTGATCGTGATGGTGCGATCGGCCATCCCTGGAAGCGTGGCCACGGAGACGTGACGGCCGCCGTACACGAGGTGCTCGTAGATCTCGTCTGTGATCGCGATCACATCGTGCTCGACGCACAGCTGCGCGATGACCTCGAGCTCGGCCCGCGAATAGACCTTGCCCGTGGGGTTGTGGGGGCTGTTGATGACGATCGCGCGCGTCTTGTCGCTGAAGGCTGCGCGAAGCTCGTCCATGTCGATCGACCAATCGGGCGGCCGCAGCGCCACGTACCGCGGAACGGCTCCGCTCAGCACGCAGTCCGGCCCGTAGTTTTCATAGAACGGCTCGAAGACGATGACCTCGTCGCCCGGGTCGACGGCCGCCAGCATCGCCGCGATCATCGCCTCGGTCGCGCCGCACGACACCGTGATCTCCTTCTCTGGATCGACCTCGCGCCCCCAGGCGGCCGACTGCTTGCGCGCGATGGCCTGGCGAAGCTGAGGCGCGCCCCACGTCGTCGCGTACTGGTTGTAGCCGTCGCGCAAGGCGCGCGTCGCGGCGTCGAGGATTCGCGGGTCGGGGTCGAAGTCGGGGAATCCCTGAGCGAAGTTGATCGCGCGTTCCGGGCCGTGGAGCGATAGGTTGAGGCGCGTCATCTCGCGAATTACCGACTCGGTGAACGATTCGGCCTTGTGCGAGAGCCGGATGCTAGTGCCCGGGATCACCTCGCTCCAGGACAAGATCTGTGCTCGAGCATGAGTAGCAGCGGGCGGGTCGCTCGAGGCTTCGCTCCCACCAGCCGCAGACGCTGCACGTCCATCGCGTATTGGCGTAGAAATCGAGCACGTCGGAGCGGCTGAGAAGGCCGACCATCTTGCCCCCGCGGATCACGGGCACGCGCCGTATGCGTTCGCCGATCAGAAGTCGCGCGGCCTCGTCGATGCCGGTCTCTTCGGTGACCGAGATGACTCGCGGGCTCATGATCTCGCGCGCGGTCTTTCCTTTCTTGGAGAAGACATCGGTCTCGGAGACGATGCCCACGACGTGGCCTTCGTTCGCGACGACAGGCGCGCCGGTGATGTGCTTGGAGCTCAGGGTCCTCGCGATCTCTTCGACCGGCGTGTCCTCACGAAACGTGATCACGTTTCGCGTCATGACGTCTTTGACCGGGATCATGAGCTGCTCAGGAGTTTAGCCACGGTTTGCAGGTTGGCGTTGCCGCCGCTGAGCACAAAACCGGTGCGCCCTGGCGG
>DATKFA010000400.1:0-13501 GCA_035511715.1 Candidatus Acidiferrum sp.
CCGCCGGGTTGGACGCGGCGCCGCCGGTGTACAGCAATAGAAAATTCGCCATCGATCGTGTTCCTCCTTGAAATTGGACTCGAACTAGACGACGAACCGCTGCCACCGAAATCGACATCTCTTACGAAATTCACACTCCGCGGCTTATAAATCGGCGGGATGGCAGCTTCCCGGATCCTGGTGGTCGAGGACGATCCGCCGCTCGCGGCGACGCTCGAACGGGTGCTCGCGACCGAGGGGTACGACGTCGAGGCCGCCGGCGACGGCAACGAGGCGCTCCGCCGGGCGAGGGCGCGGCCGTTCGACCTTGTCGTGCTCGACGTCTTGCTCCCTGGGCTCGACGGCATCGCGGTTTGCAAGCGGCTGCGCGCCGCGGGTCCGGTGCCGATCCTGCTCCTCACCGCGCTCGGCGGCACCGAAGAGCGGGTTCGAGGCCTCGATTCCGGCGCAGACGACTACCTGGTCAAGCCGTTTGCGTATGAGGAGCTCCTCGCCCGCGTTCGGGCGCTCCTCCGGCGAACCACTCCGCCCGACCACCTGCGGTTCGGTGACCTGCGGCTCGAACCATCGAGCCGCGCGGCGTGGCGCGGCGAGCGGCAGCTCGACCTGACGGCGACCGAGTTCGAGCTGCTCCAGCACTTCCTCCGCCATCCGCGGCAGGTGCTCTCGCGCGACCAGCTGCTGGACGCGGTGTGGAGGGGGGAGGCCGAGAGCGACAACGTGGTCGCGGTCTACGTGGGCTACCTGCGCCACAAGCTGGGCGAACCTGGCCTTCTGCACACCGTGCGCGGCGCCGGTTACGCCCTGCGCGACTGATGCCGTTACGGGCGAGGCTTGCGTTTTTCGGAGCCGGTGTGGTCGCGCTCGCCCTGCTCGTCTTCGGGCTTCTGCTCTACGCGCTGCTGTCTCGAAACGTGTCGACCAACCAGGACGACGCGCTGAGGACGCGCGCGCAGCAAGCGGTGGTATCGCTCGACGCGGGCGCACCGTTGACCGCTTCTCCGCCAGTCGCCCCCGCGGACCTCCGGACCAGCACCGAGGTGTTCGTCGAGGTCTTCGATCCGAGCTGGCGCGTGCTCTACTCAAACGCGGAACCGGTCGTCGCGCCCGACAGTCGGACCGCGGGCTTCACCACTCAGGGCGGACTCCGCCTGTTCGCGGTCGGGTTCGAGGGCGGTTACGTCGTGACCGGCCAGTCGACAAGGGTCCCCCAATCCAACCTCTCCGGCATCGTCGTGTTCCTCATCATCTCCGCCATCCCGGCGCTCCTCGCGGCGCTGATCGCGTCGTGGCTGGTTGCCGGCCGCGCGCTGCGTCCCCTCAACGTCGTCGCCACAACCGCCGAGGACATAGGGCGCACGCGCGACTTCGGTCGCCGCCTTCCACCGCGGACGAGCCGCGACGAGGTGTCGCGACTGACGGCGAGCTTCAACGGAATGCTGAGCCGTCTCGGCGATGCCTTCGAGTCGCAGCGCCGCTTTGTCGCCGATGCATCGCACGAGCTGCGCACGCCGCTGACGACGATCCAGGGCAACGCCGGTCTCCTCGCGTCGCGAGAGGTTTCGCCGGAGGTGCGGCGTGCGGCGGTCGCTGACGTCGTGCAGGAAAGCGCGCGGATGAGCCGACTCGTCGACCGCCTGCTCACGCTTGCACGCGCTGATGCCGGCCTGGAGCTGCGGCTTGCGCCCCTGGACCTGCACGTAGTGATCGCGGAGGTGTGCCGTCAGGCGGCGGCGGCCCAGCCGGCGCACGCGATCGAGGTCGACGCGCGGCCAGCGCGAATCGAGGGTGACGAGGATGCGCTGCACCAGCTCCTGTGGATCCTCCTCGACAACGCGTTTCGCTTTGCGAAGGCAAGGGTCGCGGTGAAGATGTGGCCGGAAGACCGCTGGGCACGACTGCTCGTCGCCGACGACGGTCCCGGCATTCCCGCCGAGCAGCGCGAGCGTGTCTTCGAGCGCTTCTACCGCGCTGACACGTCCCGCGCTGGATCGCATGCGGGACTCGGCCTGTCGATCGCGAGCTGGATCGTCGAGCAGCACCACGGCCGAATCGTGGCGGGCACAGCCACTCTCGGTGGCGCGGCGTTCCTGGTCGACCTGCCTCTCTTACCGGATTCTTAGTGCTGTGCGCCAAGCTCGGGACGTGAAGTCCGGCAAGCCCGAGGCCGCCTTCGTCCTCCTTCTCATCCAGAGCGTGGTCTGGATGATCACGGGGATATCCGCGGCGCCTTTTGCGCTGGCGGGTGAGGTCCACATGGCCGGGCTGGCGGTGTCCACGATGCTGCTCGCGCTGGGCACACTGCTGTGCGCGATCGGAGTCCTGTGGCGGCGAAGCTGGGCGCGCGGGGTCGTGATCGCGCTCGAGGTCGTGTGCCTTTTCGGAACTGCCGCGCTTTTCCTCGCACCGATCGGTTTCAACCACGGCCTGGTCTCCATCCTCGTCAACGCCGTGCTCCCGCTTGCGGTCATCGTCCTGCTCCCGAAGGATCAGGAAGCGTTTTCATAGCCGGACGGTCGACGCGCGAAGAAGGCCGGGCCTTCAGCCCGACGCGCGTGCCCGCAAAGGACGGCGCCGTAGCGCCGCGTCCGCGTCGTCGGTCGTCACGTAGCGGCGGCGGAAGTTGCGGAGGGCGAAGCGATCGCAAGCGGTCTCGGCGGACGCTCCCTTGTCGAGCACCTCGTACAGGTACCAGTGCATCCACTCGTGGCAGTAGAGGAATCGGATCACGTCTCGCCGGCCGCGGAAATACACCGTCTCCGACGCCCAGGCAAACCGCATGCCGGCGCCTCGCTTGCGACGCGCGGCGTAGATCACCGGCTCACGGAACGCCTTGAACGGAATCGGGACCTGGAGCACGATGCGGCGCTCATCGAACTCGCAGCGCGCCGCCAGGTGCGGCCCCCAGCGGTAACGCAGGGGCTTGATCACGATGTCGTAGTCGCAGCGGGGAAGGCCCTCCAGGGCACGCCGAGCCTCGGCGGTGCTGTAGCCGGAGAGCTCGGATCGGATCGCCACGGGAGCAACAGGATAGGGGTTACCCCGGAGCAGGAGGAGCCTTATGAGGGGCACCGTCGTCGGGCTGTTTCGGACCCGAACTGAGGCCGACCGGGCGCTTGGAAAACTCAAGGAGGCTGGCTGAGGGCGGCGTCTAAGGAATTGTCAGTAACTGAATCGCCCCGACCGTTAACGAGTTGGGGGAGCTTGGCCAGCAATGGCCGAGCCCCTCCTTTTTTTAGGCCCGGGCGAGCTTGATCAGACCGGCGATCAGCGCCCCCGACGCGACACCGATGCCTGCACCGACCAGCACGTCGCTCGGAAAGTGATGGCCGAGATGCACGCGTGATGCGCCAACGCCGGCAGCGAGTGTGAAGACCAGCGGGGCGGTCTTGGGATAGAAAGCCGCGACCGCGGTCGCTGCCGCAAACGATGACGCGGCGTGGCCAGACGGGAACGACGCGTCCGTGGTTCGGATGCCGACCACCAGGACGTCGCGCCCGATGTGCGGTCGCTTGCGCCGAAAGATCGGCTTGATCCTCTGCTGGACCAGGTAGGTCGTGCCCAGCGCCGCGATTATCGTCGCGAGCCCGGCGCGCCTTCCTCTGCCGCCTCCCAGCCATGCGAGAGCCACGCCCGCGCCCACCCAGCCGAGTCCCTCTCCGAGGTCGGACATGATGGTCACGTAGCGGTCGCCGACGGGCGAGTGCGGAAGGCCGTGGATCAGGCTGTAGAGCCGCCGGTCGATGCTCTCGGGCAGTATCCGGGGCGGTTCCACCACGGGCGTCTGCATCTACTAAGTAACGCATGCGCTCGGTAAAGGGTGCTGTGGCGGCGTTGCGCAAGTGGGATGGACCCACGAATCGCCGCGTGGTGGAATGCCGTGCTGGCAGGGGAAACAGACGAGCCTCATCCCATCCACGGCGGGCACATCAGCGTTCGCCTTCATCGTGACCGCCTCGAGCTACGCGGCGTCCTCGACCGCCGCGAGGACCGCGCAGAGCTGGTTCGCCAGGCTCGATCGCGGATCGGAAAAGGGGTGCGTGAGGTGGATGTGTCGCGACTGGTCGTTGCTCCCCGACTCGAGCGACCGGGCCTGCTGGAGCAAACCATCGTCGCCTCATTCACCGACCGCGCCACTGCTGAGCTGGGGCGCAAGTTCGTGCTCGAGCACGACCGCGTTGCGCCGACTCGTGAGGCAATCATCGACCGGACGAATGCAGGGCGGCTGAGCAGCCTCCTGCCCCGCGAGCATGTCGAGGACGTCCAGCGACGCATCGATCTCGGTGAGGCGGTCCTCGTGATGCGTGTCGATGAGATCGCGGCGTTCACGCTCCGCGGTTTGCTCGAGGAGGAGACGCGGTCCCGCTGGTCGCTGGCCATCCCACCTGAGGCGGCCGGGGGTGTCTGAGATCGCGCGCCGGAAAACCGCGGCGAAGCGTGCGACCGCCCGCGAGATCGCGCGCGAGCACCTCAGCGCGGCCGACATCGCCAAAATCGTCGGGCCGGGCGTCATCAGCGGCGGCGCGGACAACGACCCCGCCGGCATCGCCACGTACTCGATCGTGGGTGCCACCGCGGGATACGCGCAGAACTGGCTGCTGTTCCTCGCGACCCCGATGCTCATCGTCGTGCAGCAGATGTCGGCGAAGGTCGCGAACGTCACCAAGACGGACCTCGCGACGCTGCTGCGGACCATATACGGCGCTCGCGTCGCCACGCCCGCTGTGCTGCTGATGGTGATGGCCAATGTGATCACGATGGGGGCCGACCTTCTGGCGATGGCCGCCGCCGTCCAGCTCGTCACCGGGGTCAGGTACATCTACCTGATCGTGCCCACGGCCACGCTGATGGGCATCGTGACGATCTTTCTCGACTACCGCCGGATGAGCAGGTATCTCCTGTGGCTGGTTGGAGTGTTCGCGACCTACATCCTCGCGGCGTTCCTCGCGCGACCCAACTGGATCGACGTCGTACGCAGCACATTCGTGCCAGGTGTGCGGTTCTCCGTCGACTACATGTTCGCGGCGGTGGCGATGCTTGGAACGACGATCACGCCCTACCTCTTCTTCTGGCAGAGCAGCGGTGAGATCGAGGAAAAACGCGGCGTGCAGCGGCTTCGCCGGACGAACCTCGACGTCGGCATCGGGATGGCGTGGTCGAACGTGACGGCTTTCTTCATCATCGTCGCCACCGGGTCGGTTCTCTACGCGCATCACGCGCACGTGCGCACCGCGGCAGACGCAGCCCGCGCACTCGAGCCGTTCGCGGGCCACTACGCGTCGGCGCTTTTCGCGATCGGCATCATCGGAGCGGGATTGATCGCGATCCCGGTCCTGGCGGCATCGTCGGCGTACGGCGTCGCGGGTCTCGCCGGTTGGCGGCGAGGCCTGGGCAGGCCGGCGCGCAGCGCGCCGCAGTTCTACCTGGTGATCGGCATCTCTTTCCTGATCGCGATGCAGCTCGCCATCTCATCGGTCGACCCGATCAAGGCGCTGTTCTACTCGCAGGTCCTCGATGGGTTGATCGCGCCCTTCCTGATCGTGCTGATGCTGCTCATCACCTCGAGCCGCAAGGTCATGGGCGATTTCGTCAACGGGCCAATCACCAACGTGATCGGTTGGGCAGCCGCGGGGGTGATGGTGCTCGCCGACCTGGCGCTGGTCTACCAGCTCGCGGCGAACGGACTGCCGAGCTAGTCGAGCCGCCGGCACGCCCGCCGACAGTCGACGCGCGAGCGTATGGTCAGTACGCGACGCGTTCACGCAGTGAAAGCCCGATGTCTAGCCCCCTGCACGACTCGACGGAAGTCCGCGAGGCGGGCACCGCCCGCGGTCTGATCGCGTTAGTCGTCAGCGATGCCCAGCGCCTCCTGGCGCTGGAGATCGCGCTTGCCAAGCAGGAGGCCAAAGAGCTCGCCACCGGCAATGCGATCGCGGCGGGCCTCATCGCCTTCGGTGGCCTGCTGCTGGTCCTGGCCGTCTTTGTCGCGCTGCCTTCGCTCGCGGTCTGGCTCCTGCCCTGGCACTGGCAGGCCGCCGCGGTGTGGTTGGGCGCGTACGTGGTGATCGGCCTGGTGCTCGTCATCATCGGTAAGGCACGACTTCAGCTGCGGCTGCCGCCGCGCACTATCGGAAGCCTGAAGGAGAACAAGGAATGGGCGCTTCGGCGCGTGAGATCGAACGGGAAATAAAGGAGACCCGCGAGCGGATGGACGAGAACCTCACCCGACTGGAGGGCACCGCGGCGAGCAAGGCGGCCCGCTACGCTCGCTGGGCGGCGGTAGGGGTCGGAGTGCTCGCCACGGCCGGCATTGTGTTCGCCGTCTACCGCCATACCCGCAAGCCAACGCTGCGTGATCGCCTGAGCGACGCGTCGGTGGAGCGCCTTCGCGAGCTCCTCGAACAGTTTCGCGAAGAGCTGCCCTCGGTCACGGTCAAGGTGAACGACAGGAGCGCGCGAGAGCCGGGGACCTTGGAAACCATCGTGCGCAAGGTGGCGCCCGCGATCATCGGCACGGCGTCGACCGCGGTTCTGCAACGGATCGCCCGTCCGGCCGAAGCGGAGCGCCGGGCGTCATAGAGCAGGTGCGCGCCCGCGTCTGGGCGGTGGTCGAGCGAGCGCAGAAGACGCTTCCCGCGCGGGTGCTGGTCGCGTACGGCGAAAGCCAGGCCGGCAACTACGCGCTCGCACTCGCCTTCGCCGGGTTCATGTCGATGTTTCCGATGATCCTGGGCGCGCTTTCGCTCATCGGACTCGCCATCCGCGACCCCGCGACCGAGGTCCATTTCCAGTCGGTGGTCGTGCAGGCGTTTCCTTCCACCGCGCAACCTGAGCTCCTCAAGGCTCTCGAAGGGGTGAAGAGGTCGGCCGGCTGGTTGGGATTCCTTTCCATCGCCGGCCTGATCTGGAGCGCCAGCAGCATCTTTGCCACGATGGAGTTCGCGCTGACCCAGATCTTCGGGTCGCGTCAGCGCGACATGCTGCGCCAGCGGCTCATGGGCCTGGTGATGATGGTCATCCTGATCGTCGCGATCGTCCTGACCGTCGGGGTCAACGCCCTGGCGGCTCTCCTACCTGTCCCGGTGGCGGGGACGGTCATCAGCTTTGCGGTCGGTTCGGCCGTGATGGTCACGCTGCTCATCGCGCTTTATCGGTTCGTCCCCAATCGCACGTTTCGCGCGCGCGACGTGATCCCGGGAGCGTTGCTCGCGGGAGTGTGCGTCGAGGCGCTGTCCCTGGCCTTTCCGCTTTACGCCCGGGTGGCCGGCGGGTTCAACACGTATGGCGCCCAGTTCGGGCTGTTCTTCCTGCTTGCGACCTGGTTCTACCTGCTCAGCCAGCTGCTCCTGCTCGGCGCGGTTTACAACAAGTTCCGTCTCGGCCAGCCGGCCAAATATGGCCTCATCGCGAGCCCGATGCGCGAGTCTCGAGAGAAGGTCGCGCCGGTCGAGGCGATCGAACAGGAACAGGCTGAAGGCTCGATCCAGGTTCACGGCTGAGTTCAGCCAAAGGTAATCGGCCCGCCCCTGGGCGTTACCGAAACGAGCGGCCCAAGCGCGACTCGAAGCGGAAGCTGGGGTCGTAGTTGAACTCAAAAGGAGGTTCGTTCTTGGGAACTCTGCTTTTCCTGTTGCTCGTAATTCTTGTGCTCGCCGTGCTCCTGGGAGCGGGTGGGTACTCCGTCCGTCGCTACTGGAGCCCGGCAGGGTCCGAGGTGGTGGAGACGAGCGGTGACATGGGCGCGGGAGCAGGCGCCGGCGTAGCGGCGGCCATCCTGGCGCTGCTCGTGCTGGTCCTGCTGTTCTTCGGCTTCACGCAGTGGAACTGGTTCGGCACCCGCGGAGTGGCTCCGGCGACCACCAACAATCCGGCCGTGACCTCGCCGGCACCCGCCACCAGCGCGAGCGCCTCGCCGAGCGTGGTGCCCTCGCCGTCGAAGTAAGGTTTTCCCTCGTCGAAGGAGCGCAAGGGCCGCGCCGTGCGGCCCTTCTTTTTTCCCGGTAGGCATCGGGCCGCGGACGTTCTCCAATTGGGGAGGAATCTCGCTTCAAGGAGGTCGGACATGGCAACAGCTCGCCAGAAGGCTGCCGCACGCCGCATTCCGAGGGGCTCTAGGGGACTCAGCACCCAGCAGAAAGACCGGATGCCGCGGACCGTTTTCGCGTTCCCGAAGGAGCGCAAGGAGCCGCTCAACGACGCGCGGCACGTGCGCAACGCGGTCGCCCGCTTCGACCAGGTCGAAGGCGTCACCGACCAGGAGCGCGAGGCCGCCTGGCGGCGCATCCGCGCAGCCGCGCGCAGGTTTGGCGTACACATCGAGGCCCGCGGCTGGCGTTCGCTCATGAAGGGCGGCAAGGCCCGCCACGCGCGGGCCAGGCGCAGGTAACCGGACGCGAGTAACCCGCGCGACGGCGCGCGTTTCTCGACTAGACGCTTAATTCCGGCCGGCCCGGACCGGGGTCGGCTCCAGGAGGTAAATCAAGAGTGGTTGCGTTGATCGTCTTGATCCTGCTGCTGCTGCTCCTCGGCGGGGGCGGTCTGCTGGCACCAGCGCTGCACATCCTCTGGATTCTGCTCGTCATCGGGCTGATCCTCTGGCTGCTTGGCTTCCTCGTCCGCTCCGCGGAGGGAAGCCGCTGGTACTACTGGTAGCGAACGTCAGGCAGGCGACTCCGGAAAGGTGCCCGTCGACAGCGGGCACCTTTTCTTTACAAGAACTTACGGTGCGCAGGAGCCTTGTCTCCTACATCGGTACGGCGACAGATTTTGCGCCGTGTCGATACTTCGCCCTACGGACTGGTTGAGGTTTGCGAGCGCGGAGGGAATCGGCATGAGCATCGTTCAATTTCCGGTCGGCAGGGTGCCTGTCGAACGCGGCGCCTTCCGCCGCGGCATGCCGTTGAGCACGAAGCTCGGGGCCGCGCTGCAGCTCGTGCAGCGGCAGACGCCGGCCCTGGCTTACTGCGCCGCGTGCGCGGCTCCGATCGACTTCGGTGCCGTGTGGCGGGGAGAAGATGCCTACTGCAGCGTCGATTGCTCGCTGGGGGGCGGTCGACCTGCGTAGCTGAGCGTGCATGAGCGGGAGGCACCTACCCCTCCCGCTCATCGATCTCTTTAACCTTTGTTAGCTCGATGCGAGGACTGCTGTTGTGGTGCGCCCAGAACCAGTGGTTGGCGTCGCATGTGCCGCGTTGGGGATTTGCCCGGCGCGCGGTAAAGCGGTTTCTCCCGGGTGAGGGTTTCGAGTCCGCGCTGAAGGCCGCGGTCGACTTCAGGGCCAAGGGGGTGGGCGCGCTTTTCACGCTGCTGGGCGAGAACGTCACCGACCTCGCGGATGCGAACCGCGTGGTCCAGCACTACGAAGCGGTCCTGGCCGCCTCGACCGACATCGGGGCCGAGATCTCGGTCAAGCCGACGCAGCTCGGACTCGACATCGATGAGCCCGCGACCCTCGCCAACCTGCGACGGCTGGCACGTGCCGCCGGCAAGGCCCAGAGCTTCCTCTGGATCGACATGGAGGGCAGCGCATACACCGAGCGCACGGTCGCCCTGTACCTTCAGATCCGCCCCGAACACGCGCATGTCGGCCTTGCGCTCCAGGCCTACCTTTACCGCACGGCGGCGGACATCTCGCGACTGATTCCGTCCCGGCCGGCAATCCGCCTGGTCAAGGGCGCGTATTCCGAGCCGCCTAGCATCGCCTTCCAGGCCAAGCGGGACGTCGACGCCAACTATCTCGCGCTGACTGCGCTGATGCTGCCGGAGGTGAAGCGCAAGCGGGTCCGACTCGTCAACGCAACGCACGACACCGAGATGGTCGCGAAGGCCTGGCGGATCGCTTCGGCTCTCGGGATGGAGAAGGCACAGCTCGAGGTGGCGATGCTCTACGGGATTCGCGTCGACGAACAGCTTCGACTCGCCCGCGAGGGGTTCGCGGTCCGCGACCTGATCACCTACGGTGATGCGTGGTACGCGTGGTACCTGCGCCGCCTGGCAGAGCGCCCCGCCAACATCTGGTTCGTGGCGAGGCAGCTCCTGCCGTAGCGCATGTGCGGCCGGGCGATGCCCGGCCGCCATGAGGAAAGACCCTGGTTACGGGACCGTTGGCACCTGGCCCGCGTTCTCCTGCGCCTCCCGCGCGGCGCTCTCACCGGCCTCGTGTGTCGGGTCCTCGTTCGGGACGAACTTGCCGCCCGACGTGCTCGATGGGCTGCCCGACGGCGTTGGCGACGGTGACGCCGCCGAGGCTGCGATCGTGGTCGCGTACAGCACGGCTCCGCCCACGCCTCCTACCAACATCGACCCCGCGACCGCCGCCGCGAGGACTGCTTTTCGAACTCCATTCACTGCCAATCTGCCTCCAACATTTATTCGCTCCTCGAGGACCGTTGCGACCTAGACTGGCGGCGGCCGCTGAGCCGTCCGTGTGAGGACGCTTGGAGTTGGCCGAGACCTTTTGATCCATACCGGCCGTCAGTTCGTAGGGGTTGATATGAGCTTCAGCATCGAGCGCTATAAGGAAGAGTCGAAGAAGGTCGACACCACGGGCATCGCGTGGGACGACGTCACCAAGCACACGCTGGCGAAGGGCGACCTTTTCTGCCTGCACTACATGATGGACATCGAGAACCACGTGCCCCTGTACCTCTCCCACCTGCTCGTGACGCGGGCGTGCATGGACCCTATCCTCACCGCGTTTCTCGCGTGCTGGAACTACGAAGAGCTCTGGCACGGCGAGAACATCGGCAAGCTGCTGAACCTATATGGCATCGAGTTCGACACCCAGGACCGCATCGCCCACGTGCGGGCAAATCTGGGCGTGCAGAACAGCGTGAGCATCCTGACGACGATGGCCGGCTCGTGGATGCTCAAGAACTTCTCGGCCGTCTACCTGTCGATCGGCGCGATCAACGAGCTCTCGACCGCCACCGGTTACGGCGCGCTGATTCGTAAATCCGGCCACCCGGTGCTGAAGGATCTACTCAGCCGGATCATCAAGGACGAGCGCCGCCACTTCGCGTTCTACTACAACTCGGCCAAGGAGTGGCTCACAGGCAACGAGCGCGCGCAGAAGCTCGACCGATGGATGCTGAACCGGGTGTGGGTGCCGGTCGGCGTGGGCGTGAAAAAGCAGGAAGAGGTCGACGCGCTTGCGCTCCACCTCTTCGACGATGCGGAGGGCGAGCAGGAGCTGATCGAGATCGATGAGAAAATCGGAAAGCTGCCGGGCCTGGCCGGCATGAGGTTCATGTCCAAGGCGCTCTACGAGGCCCGCGAACGCGTGGCGCGCAATCCGCGGTGGGGGTCGCGCTTGATCGAGAACGAGGAGTGGGCGATCAAGCCGACAAAGAAGTCACTGGTCGGAGAGCTGACTGGGCGGCGCGCATACGCGGTCGCCGAGGAAACGCCCTAGGCAAAAAGAAAACCGGCGGCGCCTGGTGGCGCCACCGGCTGTCGACCGTACGGAATATTTCTAGCCGTTCTTGCCCGGGACGACCGGCGCCTGCTGGGCGTCCTCCTCCTGCATCATGTCGGGCTTCTCCAGCTTTTCGTCACCCTCGCCCATCGGGTGCTCGCGCTCCTTGTGCTTTTCGAGCTCCACGGAGTTGGCGAAGTCCTCGTCACAGATGTCGCACTTCACGGTTTTACCCTCCGCTTCCGAGGTTGTGGAGCGCCCGAACCTTGCGGCTCAGGCGCTCCAACAGGAAAACGCCTGGTGAATAGCCGCTACCGGGCCTGAATTCGTTTCAAGATTGGGAGGGAGAGTCACGAGGTGAACAAGGAGGAAGACATGAATACGCTTACCGACGTTCAGGGTCAGGTCAACGCGGGCCGGCAGACGATCGAACGTTCGCTCGATGACCTGAAGGAGATGGAGTTGCCCGAGGTCCCCCCGGCGGTCGTAGCCGCAGGCGTCGTGGCCGCGGTGGTTGGCCTGGGGATCATCGGGTGGATGGTGTTCCGCCGGCGTCGCCGGACCATCGTGCAGAGGTTGCAGGACGCGATTCCGGGCCCTGTGCGCGACCTGCCGACGGAGGTGCAGGCCAGGATCCGCCGCGCCAAGTAACAGGCGCACGGTCGCGTAATCGGCGCCTGGTTCGGCTGTTCAGGCGGCCTTTGCCGGGTTGAGCTTGAGCCGTTTGTTCGGCTGCTCGGCAAGCGGCGGCCGGTCGCTGCCCATGCCGAGGTAGCGGCGCGTCGATCGGTACCCCCAATCGATCAGCTCTCGGGTGTGGCTGAAGTCTGCGGGGGAGACGTCGGAGATGTCCATCGCCGGCAGCATGTGAATGTCGGCGAGAGCGCGGCTCTGCTCGACGTCGGTGTCGAGCTTCTGCTCGATGATGCGAGCCAGCGCGTAAAGAGCCATCCCGAGCGCGTTGCTCGGCTCGCGGTTCAGCCACGGGTGGCCGACCGGCAGGACGTAAACCTCGGTGGCGCCGAGATCGAGCGCGACCGTCAGCGGGGTGTAGTTGGCGACTCCCCCGTCGATGTACTCTCGCCTGCCGATCCTGACCGCCGGAAAGACACCTGGGATGGCACAGCTGGCGAGCAGCGCCGGCACGGCCGGCCCCGACGTCATGATCGCCGCCCGGCCGCTCTTCAGGTCGGTGGTCACAACGTGCAGCGGCACCGACGCGTCTTCCAGCCGCTCGAGCGGAAGATGCGTCTCGAGCACGGTGCGAAGCCCGTCGTTGGAGATGAAGTGGTTGGTACGGCCCAGAAGCCCCGCCGCGCTCGTCAGAGGATTGAACGGAAAAACGTCCTGGCGCCGCAGGCTCAGCCAGATCTCGCCGAGGCGATCGACGGCGTCGGGATCGGGTCGTCCTGCGATCCAGGCCGAGTTGACCGCGCCGACGGAGCTACCGACCAGCATGTCGGGGCGGATGCCCCGCTCGTACAGCGCCCGCAGCATTCCAACCTGCACCGCGCCGAGGCTTGCGCCGCCGGAGAGCACGAATGCCACGCACCGCGTCTCCTCGGCGCGTGGGGGGCGAGGAGACATCCGGCTCATGACGAGCGGTGGGTGAGGAGGTCCCCCAACCGTCAGGCCGCTCGGTTCGTGTCGCGATGCTTGCGTCGCTTCTCGCGCTGCGACTCCAGCATGTCAGCGGCATCAAGGCGGTCCCACAATCGCCAATCGCTTTCCGACCGCCACACCTGGTCGAGAAGAGACTCGAGCTGCGTGTGGAGGTCAGGTGCGTCGGACTTCGTTCTGAACCTCACCCTTGGTCTCCTGCTTACAAAACGCGCACGCAGCCATTGGGCGACTACCACTATTGGACGGTTCTGGAATTCCACTTTTGATCTAGCCCGGCAACCAGACCGGCGCGGACGTCGAGTCGAGGCCGAGGTCGGTGGTGATGTCGCGAACGGAGCCGGCGACTGCGGGGTTCACAGTCCAGAGCTGAAAACCACCGCCGTGCGCGGAGGGTGCCAAGAACGCGATCGTCCTGCCGTCTGGCGCGAACGCCGGAGACGCGACGAGCTGGCCGCTGACCAG
>DATKFA010000401.1:0-2047 GCA_035511715.1 Candidatus Acidiferrum sp.
GCGGCGTTCTCGGCGCTGAGGATCGACGGCGGGTTGGCCGGCGCGTCGCCGCCGAACTCGGGGGTGCCGCGGATCTGGGCCTCCGAGATGAGCGCCGCCGCGTCGCATTGGCGGGTGCCGACGTTGACCGAGTCGATCGCGACGCCCATGACGTTCTCGACGATCCGCGCCGCCTGCCGGAAGACCTCGATCTCGCGCGGTGACTTGACCGTCCGCACCCAGTTGACCATCAGGTCGACGTCGACAAACTTCGCGTCCGGCATCGACTCGGTGAGCACCTGCAGGTTCTTGGCCGTGAAGAAGTAGGCGTTGCCCTCGTAGCCGATGCGCGCGGCCGCGCGGCCGTGCTCTTTGAGCACCGTGGCCAGGTGCTGGAACGGGTGCCTGGCCGGATTCTCGACATAGTCGTCTGCGTAGCTGAGGATGTGGTCGCGAGGCAGCGTCGTGGTCAGGACCGCCGACTGCGCATCCATGCCGCGGCCGTACCAGTAGGGCACGTCCTCGTTGGTTGGCACGATCACCGCCTGCGGCACGTAGAACGACCACGCGTCATAGCCGGTGAGGTAGTTCATGTTCGCCGGGTCGGTGATCAGGAGGAGGTCGATGCCGGCCTCGGCCATACGGGACCTCGTTTTTGCCAGCCGCTGCGCGTACTCCTCCTCAGGAAACGCCGCCATACCGCTCCATCTCCTTCGCTAGCCCTGCAGGATCAGGTGCTCGAAAACGCGCTGCGCCGCATCGAGGTCCTCGAGGTCGATCCACTCGTCGGGCCGGTGCGCGGACTGCTCGACGTCCCCAGGCCCGAACAGGACGCATGGTATCCCCGCACCGTGGACCAGAAAGCCGGCATCGCTGGCTGCCCGCCAGGAGGCGGTGTGCGGCGCCAGGCCGGCGGCGTGCATCGCCATCGTCATCGCGCGGACGAGCTCGTGGTCGGCGGGGATCTCGAATGGGATGTAGTCGGGGCCGGGCTCGACGTTGGCTTCGAGCCAGGGCAAGGTGCGTTGCACGCGCGCGATCGCGTCCTCCAGCTCCTTGACCACCTGCTCTTTCGTCTCGCCCGGATTGAGGCGCCGGTCGACCTCTATCTCGCACCGGTCGGGGACCACATACGGACGTGTGCCGCCGTGCATGGTGCCGACCGTGAGGCTCGGTGGACCGAAGACGGGATGGTCGTGTCTGGCCAGCTCCTCGCCGGTCGCCTCGAGCTCGACCACGATTCGCGCCGCCGCCGTGACGGCGTTGTGGCCAAGGCCCGGCGCTGCGGCGTGGACCGATTTTCCCTTGACGACTATGCGGTAGTTGAGCAGACCGCGATTGGCGAGCACGAGCTGCATCGACGTCGGTTCCGCGAGCACCGCATGGTCGGCCTTGATGCCTTTCTGGACCAGCGCGCGCGTGCCCGCCGAATCCTCTTCCTCGCCGACCACGGCCGCGAAAGTCACGTCGCCGGGGGGCTGCTGGCCCCGCTTGCGCAGCGCTTCGATCGCGCCGAGCATCGCGGCCAGGCCACCTTTCATGTCACAGGCGCCGCGGCCGTAGAGGCGGCCATGATCGACTGTGGCGCCGTGCGCGTCACGTGACCATCCCTCGCCGACCGGGACGGTGTCGATGTGGCCGATGAGAAGCAGGTGAGGACCGCGCCCGCCGCGCCAGGTAGCGAGTACGTTCGGCCGGCCGGGTTGCACCTGTTGCAGCTGCACCCCGAGGCCGGCGTCCCGGCACCAGCCCGCGAGGGCCTCGGCCGCGGCGCCCTCCTGGCCGGTTTCCGAAGGAATGCGCACCAGACGCTCGAGGATGCCGCGCGCCTCCATGAGGCCCGACACTGACACAAATCCCGCCCGGTCTTCCGCGCGTTTGACGCCAGACAGCCCGAATCGTTGAGGCCAAGGGGACGTATGTCGACAAACGCGCCAAGGTTGAGCTACCGGACGGAGGCTCAGCTCTCCAGCGTGCGCTTGACCGCTTTGACGACCCGGTCCACGGACGGCAGGTAGTAGTCCTCTAGCGACGCCGCCGGAAATGGCACGTCGAACGCACCCACCCG
>DATKFA010000402.1:0-6257 GCA_035511715.1 Candidatus Acidiferrum sp.
ATTGCCGATCCTCCGGGCGGTCGATCGGCAAAGGATTGCGGCGCGCTGGGCCTGTTCCGGACGCTGCCCGGCGCCTAGCGTCGCATGCATGACAACAACAGACGCAAAGCACGTGGTCGAGCAGTACAACCGCGCCCTGGAGGGCAAGGACTTCGCCGGCGCGCGGGGCTTTCTCGCGGACGACCTCCGCTTCGAAGGCCCCATCGACCGCTTCGAGAAGGCGGATGACTACATCGCCGCCATCACGCGGCTATACGGAATGGTCAAGGGCGTCGAACATCAGAAGACGATCGTCGAGGGTGAGGACGTCGCGGTCTTCTACGTGCTCGACACGCCCGTGGCCAAGGCCCCGGTCGCGGAGTGGTACACGGTTCGGAACCGCAAGATCATCCACCTGCGCACCTATTTCGACGCACGGCCTTTCTCGGCGCCTTCGTCCTAGTCGCGGGCCGGGACTTCCGCCGGCTTTGTGCCGCCAACGCCGACCAGCAGCAGCCATGCCCCAGTGACCATGAAGACGAACGAGCCCAGCATCCCCACGCCGACCACGTAAAGACCCCACGTCGAGCCAAAGAAGAAAATGAGCGCGCCCGCTTGCTTTGTGATGAGGCAGACGAAGCTTCCGACGGTTCGCATCACCACGGCCATGTCCGCCGAGCTGAGGGCCTCACGAAGGCTGCGGTAGAGGATCGCCTCGACGACCAGGAGCACGGCGATGATCTCCACGCCGATCGCCTGGTGCGATTGGCCGCCCATCAAGACCAGCCCGCAGCGTAGAAACACCGCCGTCAGACCGGTCAGGATCGTGCGGGCGCGGTGGCGGTGCACGGGGTGATTGACGATGTCGTCGAGGTGCAGCGTCATCGCGACGAAGACGAGGCCGGTCAGCGCGGCGGCGCCGCCCCCCACCATGACGAAGTAGTCGCGCCAGATCGATGGGTCGTACATGGCGATTGCCGGTGATGTTAGAGACGAGGTAGGCCGATTGGCGCAGCCTTTCTTCGACTTGTGCTATTGTGCTAGCACAATGGCATTGATCGAGTTTCACCTCGACCCCAGCTCAGGCGTCTCCTTATACGTGCAGCTCATGCAGCAGGTCAGGCAATCGCTGCTCTTCGGGCTCCTGAAGCCAGGCGACAAGCTGCCGACCGTCAAAGAGGTGGCGGCCCAGGTTGCGGTCAACCCCAACACCGTCCTGCGCGCATACCGTGACCTCGAGCATGAGGGCATGGTGGTGAGCCGGCCCGGGCTCGGCACCTTCGTCACCGCCGGAGCCCCCGCCTCGATCGCGCGCGACCGCTACCGCGCCCTGCGGGCGGATCTCGAGCGCTGCATCCGCAAGGGACGCGCCGAACATCTCGACGACAGCACGCTCGCGGCGCTTTTCGCCCACGTGCTGCGGGAGAACCATCAGGAGGGGGTCGCATGATCGCACCCATCCAGGCGACCGGACTCGGCAAGCGATTCGGACGGACGTGGGCGCTGCGCGACTGCTCCATCCGGATACCGCCCGGCAAGATCGCGGGTCTCGTGGGCCCGAACGGCGCCGGCAAGTCGACCTTCCTGCACCTCGTCGCGGGTCTTCTGAGCCCGAGCACCGGTGAGGTCACCGTGTTTGGTCGCTCGCCTCGCTCGCACCTGATCCAGCTTCTCGATCGCGTCGCTTTCGTCGCTCAGGACACGCCGCTGTACTCGGGGTTCACCGTCGCGGACATGCTCGAGCTCGGCCGCCGGCTCAACAGCCGCTGGGACCAGCGCTCGGTGGAGCAGAGGCTGCGTGACCTGGAGATCCCATTCGACCGCAAGATCCGCAACCTCTCCGGTGGCCAGCGTTCGCAGGTGGCGCTGGGCCTTGCGCTCGGCAAGCGACCGGAGCTGCTGCTCCTCGACGAGCCGGTCGCGCGGCTCGACCCGCTCGCCCGGCGCGAGTTCATGCAGGGCCTGACCGCGTCGGTCGCCGAAGACGGCATCAGCGTTCTGCTGTCGTCGCATGTCGTCGGCGACATCGAGAGGGTCTGCGACTACCTCGTGATCATCTCCCAGGGCCGCGTCCAGGTTGCCGGGGACATCGATGAGCTGATGGGCAACCACCACCTCCTGCTCGGCCCCCGCACGGACGATGGGCCGCCGCCCAGCGGCGTCGAGGTGATCAAGACGAGCCACACGGAACGACAGACGTCGCTGTGGGTGCGCGGCCGGGTTGCGCATCTAGACGACGGGTGGCGCGAGCAGCCGCTGTCGCTGGAGGAGCTTGTCATCACCTACCTGTCGGTGCCCGCCGCGGCGGCGCTGCCGCGACCCGAGCTCGAGGAGGTTCCCGCATGAGCTGGGTGACCTGGCGGCAGCATCGGCTCGAGGGCGCATGGTCGCTGGCTATCGGTGCGGCGCTGGCTGCCGCCGTCATCTTTGTCGCGTATCAGCTGCACGCAGCCTCCTGCGGGGGGCAGGCAAACAGCTACTGCTTCAGCAACGAGCTCGGCGGAACGATCGCGCAGGGCATCGTCCGCCTCAATCTCTACCAGTACGGGCTCGTGGTCCTGCCGGCGCTCGCCGGTGCATTCATCGGATGCCCGCTCGTCGCGCGCGAGGTCGAGAACGGCACACACCGTCTCGCGTGGACTCAGGGCGTGACCCGTCTCAGATGGCTCGCCGTCAAGCTCGTCCTCGTATTCGTCCCGCTGCTGGCGGTCGCAGCGGTGGCGGGCGCGCTCGAGGTCGTCCTGATAAACCAGCTCGGAACGACGCCGAACCACTGGGCGTTCTTCGACCAGCAGGCGCCGGTTGTGGTCGCCGCGACGCTGTTCGCGCTCGCCCTGGGTCTGGCCGCGGGAGCGGTTATCGGCAAGTCCGTGCCGGCGATGGCGGTCACGCTGGTCGCGTTCGTGGTGGTGCGCGTCGGCCTCGCCGAGATTGCCCGTCCGATGTACATCGCTCCCCTCAGCTACAAGTCCGTCGATCTGAACACTCAAACGGGAGCCGTCTATCCGTCGGCATGGTGGCTGGACGATCCCAGCTACTACGACAACGCCGGACACTACCTGGGGACCGTCACCTTCAATGGCTATCGAGGCCAGGCGGCGTACTTCGTGCAGCACTTCCAGCCCGGCGACCGGTTCTGGGCCTTCCAATCCATCGAGTCGGCGATCCTCACGATCTTGGCGGCGGCGCTGATTGGATTCACGATCTACTGGGTGACACGCCGCCTGAGCTGATTCAGCGACCGATGTCGAGATCCACGCGGCCTAGTCGATCAGTTGTCGCAGCGCCGCGCGCGAATGGCGAGCTTTGGTCACCGACCTCCGCGCCGTCCTGGCCGGGTGAGCTGACCGGCGCGGCGGGGTTACCCCGCCGCGCCGTGCTGTCTGGTCAGGCGGTCTCGGACTTCGCGCCCGCGCCGACTTCCTGGGCTGCCGTGGGGTCCGCTTCGAAGATGCCGAAGACGTTGCCTTCGGTGTCCTTGCAGTAAGCGAAGTAGCCCTGGCCGGGGACGGCGGTCTTCTCTTGCAAGACCTTCCCGCCCGCGCTCTTCACGGCCTCCGCGCCGTTCTCCCATTTGTCGACGGTGATCGTGTTGATCACCGCCTGCTTGTGGTCGCTGCGATCCATGATCGCGCCGTCGATGCCGACCTCGTCCTTGTCGCCGGTGGTGGCGAGCAGGTAGGTGAAAGGTCCACCCCAGTCCTGGATCTTCCAACCGAAGGCCTTCTCGTAGAAAGCCGCCGCGCGCTTTGGATCGTCGGCTGTGATCTCGAAGTGGCTGACTCGTCCCATGGTCTTCCTCCGTGAATGTGGCGGGCTCGAACGCTCAGGATAGTCCGACCTGAAATCTCGTCAATTCGGCGCGGCGCGAAAGAGCGCTAGGCGTGGATGGCGACGGGAGCACGACTCCTTGTGAGCCGCCGGGCGATCACCTGCGCCACCGACGCTGCATCCTCGCCCACTCCACCGATCAGCGCGGACGCAAGCCTTGTTTGGAACGGCAACCCGACGAAGTACAGGCCTTGCTCGCCGTCGACCACTCCGTCGGTGTGCATCGGATATCCGTCGTAGGTCGCGATGTCAAACTCCACCCAGCTGTAGTCCCGCTTGAAACCGGTGCACCAAACGACCGTGTCCGGCGACGCTGTCTTTCCGTCGTGGAACGTGACAACCCCGTCCTTCACATCGGTCACGCGCGGCCGGCGCTCGACCCCAGCCCGCACTGCGTCCGCCATCTTGAGCCGGATCAACGGCGCCCCGTGATGGAGGATCAACGGACGCATCTTCCGTCCGATCGGAGTCCGCATCGTCGCTACGCGATTGGCGTAGAACCAGAAGATCCGGCCCCCGAAGGAGTAGAACGCTCCAGGTACCTCCCCGGTGGCGCGCCCAGCGAGGATCGTGCCGTGTCCCGCCCTGGCCGCCTCGACGGCGATCTCGACGCCGGAGGTGCCAGCCCCAACAACCAGGACGTCGCCGGTCAGCTGGCTCGGATTTCGGTAGTCGAACGCGTGGAGCTGCCTGATGTTCGACGGAAGCCGGCGCGCGAAGTCCGGGATCCTGGGACTGTCGTAGCCGGTCGCGATCACGACCTGACCCGCCGCGAACGAACCGCTCGAGGTCTCGACAACGTATCCGTCGTCGAGACGGCGCATCGCCAAAACCCTGGTGCCGGTCCGGACCGGAAGCGAATGCTCGGCGGCGTAGGCCTCGAGGTAGTCCGCCATCTGGTCCTTCGTTGGAAAGGTCATCTCCGCAGCGGGAAACCGCGAGCCTGGCAGCCCATCAAGCCGGGCCGGGGTGAACAGACGCAATGTGTCCCACCGGCGGCGCCACTGGTCGCCGATCCGTGGATGCGCCTCCAGCGCAACGCAGTCGACGCCTCGAGCCCGCAGCTCGTAAGCCGTGGCGAGCCCGGCCTGACCACCCCCGATGATGACGGCGTCCCTCTGCTCCAACCCCATTCCATTCACTCCTTCTGCAATCACTGCAGTGTCACTGCACTTAACGGAGTGCTACTGTAATGGCACCCATGGCGGTTGTCAAGGAGCCGGGCCTCACCCACCGGCAGCGCCAGGCGATGCAGACCCGGACGCTGATCGTGGACGCGGCGCGGTCGCTGTTCGTGTCGCGGGGCTACGCTGCGACCAGCCTCGAGGCGGTGGCCGAGATGGCCGGCGTCGCATCGCGAACCGTCTACTCGGTCTTCGGAACCAAGAAGGCCCTGCTCGGCGCGATCTGTGAGGCTTGGCTGGCCGAGGCGGGCATCCCCGAGTCGATCGCCGAGGGGCTCCGGGAACCGGACCTGCGACGGCGGCTGCTGATCGTCGCGCGAGCAAGCCGCCGCCAGTGGGAGCTGGAGCGTGGGACCTGCGCGCTCCTCCAGGGTGCAGCCGCCTCGGACGCCGAGGTGGCCCGAATGCTGGCCGGCTGGAAAGAGGACCGCGGGCGCGGGTGGCGGTCGGTCGTCGAGGGGTCGGAGTCGCAGCTGCGGCCAGGTGTCGATGCCAGGCGCGCCGTGGCATTGATCCGGGCACTCACCCCCTGGGAGGTCTATCTCGAGCTGGTGCCGGGAGAGGGCTGGACGGCAGACGACTACGAAGAGTGGCTGGGCGGCATGCTCACGGACCTGCTGCTTCCGCCGAGGTGAGTGAGGATCTGGGCGGACCGAGGCTGTTCGCTACATCCAGCGCTGACGGTCGCGATAGATCTCCACGACCGGGCCGGTGGGGTGTCGGTCGCGGTAGGAGCGAAACCGCGTGAGCAAGCGCGCGTAGCGGCGATTCGACGACCGCAGTTTGCGGTGCGGAATCTCGAGGAGATAGTTCTCCACCTTCCAGATGTTCGTGAGGGCCAGGCGCCAGTCGTACTTGCCCAGGGCACGAAGATCCGCCAGCTGGTACCCGGTGATGCGGCCAGTGAAGTCCACGTAAGGATCGAAGTAGCTCCAGACCAGGTCGCGAATGCCGCGGAACACCGGTCTACGGCCGTGCAGGCCCGCGTCCCGCGACCGGGCCACGGCACCCCACCGACCTCTGCGGCGAAACACGAAGATCACGTGGTCCACGCCGTCTTTGGACTCGAAGCTGACCACCAGCGGCGGGTAGCCGTGCTGCTCCAGGATCACGGCGGCCACGAGCGCCGCCTCCAGGCAGTGCGCGGTGTTGTGGCGGACGACCTGGCGAAAGGATCTGAGTGTGTCCCCCTTCAGCTCCCAGTTGTAGGGCAGCGCGCGCAGAAACCGCTGGACCTGCTCGGGGGTGCGGTGTCGCTCGATG
>DATKFA010000403.1:0-6819 GCA_035511715.1 Candidatus Acidiferrum sp.
GAGATCTTCGAGTCGGCCGAGGTCGACGGCGCAGGCCACGCGGTCCGGTTCCTGAGAATCGCCGTACCGATGACTCTGCCGGCGATTGCCTCGCTGGTGATCTTCGTGTTCCTGGGCATCTGGAACGACCTGCTCGTCGCCCTCACCTTCCTGGGAGTCAGCCCGTTTCGGCCGTTCACGGTCGTGATAGCGCAGCTGACAACCTCTTTCGGTGGAGGATGGCAATTCCTGACCGCCGCTGCGGTGATGCAGATGGCCCTTCCGCTGGCGGTGTTCATCTTCCTGCAGCGGTACTTCGTGCGAGGCGTGACCGCCGGCTCCGTCAAGGGATAGCGCCGTAACCGCGACCGCTCGCGACGTCGTCGTGATGACGACGCACGACATCGGTCGTCACCTGCATTGCTATGGCCACGGAAGCGTGGTCAGCCCGAACCTGGACGCGCTGGCGCGCGAGGGCGTGCGGTACGCAAGCTGCTTCGCCACCGCGCCGCAGTGCAGCCCCAGCCGGGCGAGCCTCGCCACGGGGATGTACCCGCACAACAACGGGGTCATGGGCCTGGCCCACAGCGGATTCGATTGGGAGCTCGGGGTGCCTCACGCCGCGGCGGTGTTTGCAGGGCACGGTTTCGAGTCCCACCTCTTTGGCGGCCAGCACGTGACGCCGCATCCCAAGCGGCTCGGCTTCACACAGATCAACCCGGCCGGCGCCGGGGCTGAGGCGCTTGCGCGGGCAGAAGGCAAGCGCCTTTACCTCGAGATCAACTTCGAGGAGACGCATCGCCCGTACCCGCCCGCGGGCGAGCCACCGGCCGGCATCGAGATCCCGGGCTACCTTCCGGACATCCCCGAGGCGGTCGAAGAGATGGCGGCAGTCGAGCAGGCGATCGCGGCGATGGACGCCGCCGCCGGCCGGTTTCTCGAAGCCATCGAGCATGCCGGCCGCGCGCGCGAAGCCTTTGTCGTCTTCACCACCGACCACGGCCTTGCCATGCCTCGCGCCAAATGCACTCTGTACGACCCCGGCATCGAGGTCGCGCTCCTCGCGCGCTGGCCCGCGGGCGGCGTCAGCGGCGGCGGCGTGCAAACCCGGATGGTGAGCAACATCGACATCCTGCCCACGCTCCTGGTGGCGGCGGGACTGCCGGTTCCGGACGGCGTTCAGGGGACGCCGTTGAGCGACGGGCGCGATGCGATCTTCGCCGAGAAGACCTTCCACAGCTACTACGACCCGATGCGCTGCGTTCGCGACGCGCGCCACAAGTACATCCGTAACTTCGAGTCGGCGTTTGCTGTCGAGGTGCCTGCCGACATCCAGGCCGGTCCGATATTTCGCGCTGATCCGTCGCGCTATTCCAGGGACCGCCCGAGCATGGTCGAGCTCTACGATCTCGAGGCCGATCCGCTCGAGATGCAAAACCTCGCGGGCCGGCCCGACGTTGCGGCGATCGAAGAGGAGTTGGCCGACCGGCTGTGGCGGTGGATGCGAGAAACCAGGGATCCGCTGCTGGACGGCCCGATTCCGTCACCGAGATACCGCTCGGCGATGGAGAGCTAACGAAGCCGCGGCTGGGGTAGGAACCCGATCGCCATGAAGAGCAGGAACACCACGCCGAGAGAGATCCACTGGATGTCCTGGGGGATGCCGATCCATTCCTCGATCGTGATCACGACGATGATTGCCGGGATCCACAAAACCCCGAACGCAAGCCTCCACGCCCGGTCGGTCGCTCGATACCGGAGAAAAGGCGCCAGCTGCGGACCCTCGCGCTCGCCTTTGCCCGGCGGCGCGTCGACGTCCTCGCCGGCGCCCCATCCGGCGTAGCGCCCGATGTCCTTTTCCTTTGGCTGATCCTTGATCGAAACCAGTATGCGCGAGGACCGCGTCGTTCTGACCCGCACGGCCACCATCGCCGTGGGCGCGACCTTCCTGTTCATGGGCCTGGTCGTTTCGGCGTACGGGCCGCTGCTCGAGCACCTGACGCGTCGCTTCGGGGTCAGCCTCCCGGTCGCAGGTGCGACCATCAGCGTCCACTTCGCGGCCTCACTCTTCGGCGTCATCGCCGCGATGCGGACGATGCCTGTGTGGCCGGCGCGCCGGACCTTGATGACCGCGACAGGGTCGGTGGCCGCGGGATGCGTTGCGGTGGCGGTCGCACCCACGTGGCCGGCGTTCGTCGTAGCGGTCGCCATCGTGGGCTTTGGATTCGGTGCGCTCGTCCTCGGGGTCAACCAGGTGGTCGCGTACAGCGAAGGCGCGCGACGTGCGGCCCTGCTCAGCGCCCTGAACGGCGCCTACTCCGCGGGCGCAGTCGCCGGGCCGATCCTTGTCGCTTCCTTCGCCGCCGCGCACTTCTCGCTTCTCTACGTCGCGGCGGCCGCCCTCGCGCTCGCGATCGTTCCGGGCGACCTTCGCATCAGGGGACGGCTGCCGGTCGCGGCCGGCGCCCCCGCGCGGCCGGGAGCGCTGGTGCTGATCTTCGTCTGCGCGTTCGTGCTTTACGTCGCGGTCGAGAACGGCACCGGCGGCTGGATGACCTCGCACCTCGAATCGGTGGGGCTCGGATCCGAGAAGGCGGCCGTCGTCACGTCAGGTTTCTGGCTGGCGCTCGTCACCGGCAGGCTGCTCATCACTCTTGTGCCTTCGCGGGTGGGCGAGGCGAGGATCGTGCTGACGGCGGCGGCCCTCGGCACGATCGCGCTCGCGGCCGCGTCCATCGGCCCGCTGGCGCCGTTCGCGTACGTCGTGGCCGGGCTCGTCATCGCCCCGATATTTCCCACGGGCATCGTCTGGCTCGCCAGGCTCAGGCCCGGCGATTCCCGCGCGACGTCGTGGCTCTATCCAGCAGCTTCGATCGGAGGCACGTTCGGCCCCGGCGTGATCGGTGTCGTCATCGCCCACGCCGGCGTGGGCTGGGCCCCAGCGGTGCTGGCGCTGGCGGCGCTCGGAATGTTCGTGATGTTCTTCGTCGCGTCTAGACGATGAGCGGACGCAGGGCGTTGCGCGCGACGACAAAGCCGCGCTGCACCAGCTCGAGGTTGCCCTCGAACTTTCGATCCTCGTGCTCGACCGACACGACCCAGTCATATCCGATCGCGTAGAGCGCGGCGATGAACCGGTCCCATCGCACCTCGCCGAGGCCGGGCAACCGCGGCACCTGCCACCCGACGCCGAGCGACATCACGCCCTGCTCGTAAAGCCCATCGCGGTTGATCTCCATGTCCTTGGCGTGGACGTGGAAGATCCGCGGCGCGAAATCGCGTACCACTCGGACGTAGTCGATCATCTGCCACACCAGATGCGACGGGTCGAGGTTCAGGCCGAAGTTATCGTCGGGGACGATCTCGAACATCCGCCGCCAGCTCGCCGGTGAGTAGGCGAGGTTGCGACCACCGGGCCACTCGTCGGCGGAGAAGATCATGGGGCAGTTCTCGATCGCGATCCGTACGTCGTGCTGTCGCGCGAAATGGACGAGCGGCGGCCACACCTTCTTGAAGTCCTCGAAGTTGTCCTCGACCGACCGATGCTGGTCTCGCCCCACGAACGTCCCCACGACGCCAACGTCCAGGCGCTGAGCCGCGTCGATCACGCGGAGCAGATGGTCGTTCGCCGCCTGGCGGACCTCGAGGTCAGGATCGAGGTTGTTGGGGTAGTAGGCCAGCGCGGAGATCTCCAGCCCGTGGCGGTGCATCAGATCGCGGATGCGTTTGGGGTCGAGGTCCTCCACGTCGATATGCGAGACGCCTGCGTAGCGGCGCGCCTTGCCTGCGCTCGAAGGCCAACACGCGATCTCGAGCGCATCGAACCCGTTGTCCTGAGCCCAGGCGGCAACCTCCTCGAGTGTCTGGTCCGGAAACGCCGCGGTCAGCAGTCCAAGCCTCATCTCTTCACCTCGATCCAGCGCCGCTCGCGCGAGCTCCTGGCGACCGCGTCGCAGACCAGCATCGAGTCGTGGCCGTCGGCGAATGTCGGATAGCCGGCGGCAGGTTTCCCCTCCGCCACCGCGCCGTAGACGGCCGCGTACAGCGCCTTGAAGGTGTCGCCGAATCCCTCCGCGTGACCGCCCGGAAGCCAGGTGGCGCGGCGCCCCTCCTCGTTGAGGAGCGCCGGGTCGCGAAGCAGCACCTCGCTCGGCCGGCCCCGATGCCCGATGAACAGCTCGTCGGGCCGCTCCGAGTTCCATGCCACCGACGAGCCGGAGCCGTCGATCTCGTAAACGAGCGAGTTCTTCCGCCCCGCGCTCACCTGCGACACGGTGAACGCACCTCGTGTCTCACCCCCGTAGCGCAGCATGATGGTCGCCGCGTCGTCGGTCGTCATCTCGCGATCACGACGCTTCTTGATGAACGTCGCCAGGTCGGCCATGACCTCGGTGATGGGCCGGCCGCACAGAAACGACGTCAGGTCCATCCAGTGCGAGCCGATGTCCGCCACCGCGCGCAGCTGCCCGCCGAGGGACGGCTCGAGGCGCCAGTTCCAATCCGTGTCGAGCAGCAACCAGTCCTGCAGGTAGTGGCCGGAGATCAGCCTGACGTCGCCGATCCCTTGCTGGCCGATCAGCCCGTGCACGTGCCGGCAGAGGGGATAGAAGCGCAGGTTGAAGTTCACCGCGTGCACGAGCCCGCTTTGCTCGGCCAGCCGCAGCAGGTCCGCGGACTCCGAGGTCGTCATCGCCAGCGGCTTCTCGCAAACGACGTGCTTGCCCGCACGAAGCGCCGCGGACGCGTGGCGGTGATGCAGGTGGTTCGGCGAGGTGACGTGCACGACCTCGACACGCTCATCCTCGAGCATCGCCTCGAAGCTCTCGTACGCCGGGGGAAGATTCAGCTCTCGCGAGCGTGCGGCCGCGCGCTCATGGCTCGACCCGACCACGCCGTGAACCTGCACGCCGAGACGGCGCAGCGCCTCGACATGGACCACGCCGATGAAGCCGGTGCCGACGACCGCGGCACCGATCTCGCTGAGGGGCTTCAATCTCGGTTCAGAAACCAGAGGTGCGGCGCGTTGTCGGTCCGTGTCGACGGCAGGTCGTTGGCGGGCGACGGGCCGCCACACCACGCCACAGCATTCGCGATCACGCGCTGTACCTCGGGTTGAAAGTAGACGGGATACTCCTCGTGCCCCGGGCTGAAGTAGAAGATGCGCCCCGCGCCGCGGTAGAAGCAGCAGCCGCCGCGAAACACCTCGCCGCCCTCGAACGAGCTGATGAAGACGAGCTCGTCCGGCGAAGGGATGTCGAAGAACTCGCCGTACATCTCCTGGTGCGGGATGACGAGGGGCTGCGGAACGCCCGCAGCGATCGGATGCGATGGGCTCACCGTCCAGACGACCTCGCGCTCGCCCATCTCGCGCCAGCGCAACCGGCAGCTGGTCCCCATCAGCCGCATGAAGATCTTCGACTTGTGGCCCGAATGCAGGACGACCAGGCCCATGCCGTCGAGCACCCGATCGTGAACGCGATCGACGATCCTGTCCTCGACTCGTTCGTGGGCGGCGTGCCCCCACCACGTCAGGACGTCGGTCGCAGCGAGGACCTTTTCGGTCAGGCCGTGCTCCGGTTCGTCGAAAGTGGCGATTCTGACCTCGGCATCGGCCAGCTCGCGCTCGATGCCCTCGGCGATGGGCGTATGCATGCCCTTCGGGTAGATCTTCTTGACCGATTCCTGGTTCTGCTCGTGGAGGTTCTCGTTCCAGACCGTCACACGAAGAGACCGGGCCACGAATCAGATCGTGACAGCTTCCCCCGTGCGGTGAATCGTGACCGGCTGGCGCAGCGCGGCCGACTCCACCGCGGCTTCCATCAACGCGATCGTGCCGAGGTTGTGACGCCCGGAGGTCTCGGGCTCGCGGCCGGATTGCACGGCCGCGACGAACTCGGTGAGGGTGCCGAGCGTCCCCGTCCGCGGCGACGGTGTCAGCGCGAGGACGCGAGCCTCCCCGTTGCGCGGTGTCACGATGACCCGGTCCTGCGACGGGTCGCTGTCGGCCGCGCTGGACCAGGTCACCTCGCCGTTCTCGAACTCCATGCGCCATTCGCCGGCCCACGGCGTGATGGGCCCGGCGCTGATCCAGCTGCCGCGGTAGCTGACCACGACGCCGCCCTCGAACACGATGGAGGCGACCGCGACGGACGGCCCGCTGAACGAGGTCCACTCCGGGTTCCAGGCCTCGCAGTAGACGCGCTGCGGCTCGCGGCTGAGGATCAGGCGCAGGAGATCGAAGTGATGGATCGACATGTCGGCCAGAAGCGGCTGCTCCTCGAGGTGATGACGCCCGCGGCCGTTGGCCCCCGCCGTCGAGTAGCGGCGGAAGTCGATCGAGACCTCGAACAGCCTGCCCAGCGCCGACTCGTGGACCATCGCCGCGATCGTCCGCGGGGCGGGGAAGAAGCGGTAGTTCTGGCTCACCATCAGCATGAGGTCGCGCATCCGCGCCTCCTCGACGAGAAGCTGCGCGTCGGCGAAGGTTGGCGCGAACGGCTTCTCGACCAGGACGTGCAGGCCGGCCTCGAGCAGGAGCCGCGTCACCGGTACGTGGGACGCCATCGCGGTGGTGTTCAGGGCCGCTTGCGGCTGGGTGGCCGCGATCGCTTCATGGAGCGATTCGAAGCAGCGGTCGGCCGGCACGTGCGCCTCGGCGCGGAGGGCGTCGAGGGCGTAGGGGTCCTTGTCCACGTAGGCGACGACATCGATCTCAGGGACCTGAGGCAGCACATGCCGGGCCCAGTTCCGGCCGTGCGGACCGAGACCCACCTGCAGCAGTCGAAGCGATGCCACGGCCGAGAATGATGAACGAAGCAATGCCGGACTTGACCTTCCTTA
>DATKFA010000404.1:0-3610 GCA_035511715.1 Candidatus Acidiferrum sp.
TCGTGAATTCGGTGTGTTTTGCGCCAAACGCACCGACCGGATGCTGATTTACAGTGCGTTTTGCGCGACACGCACGGTTATCGGCCGCGAAACCGCGGCCTCCGCTTGCCCGTGAAGGCGGCGTGGAACTCGCGGAAGTCCTCCGAGCTCATCAAGAGGGTCTGCGTGAAAGCCTCCATCGCGACCGCGCTCGAATAGTCCGTGGACGCGGCGCGATTCACCATCTCTTTGGTCATGGCCAGGCCCCACGGAGCGAGCTCCTTCAGCCGGCTGACGTAATCGGCCACGGCGGCGTCGAGGTCGCCGTCAGCGACCACCTTCGAGGCGAGACCCCATGCGGCAGCGTCTCGGCTGGTGATCTCCCCTCCGAGCATCAGGGCTTCCGTCGCACGGCCCATGCCGATGATCCGCGGGAGCAGCCAGCAGATGCCCATGTCGCCTCCCGAGAGCCCCACGCTCGTGAACAGGAAGCGAAATTTCGCCGATTCCGCCAGGACGCGGATGTCGGAGGCGGCGGCGAGAACCGCGCCTGCGCCCGCGGCCATCCCATTGACCGCCGCGATCACGGGCTGCGGCATCTCTCGAAGATTGCGGACGCACGCAGCCGTCATGAGTGCGAACTCGTACACCTCCCGAGTGCCCTGCTTGACGAGCTCGCCAATGATCTCGTCCACGTCACCCCCCGAGCAGAAACCGCGTCCGCGTCCCCGAATGACGAGAACCCGGATGTCCTCGCGGCGGCGGAGAGAGTCGGTCAGGTCGCGGATATCCGCGTAGATGTCGAAGGTGAGCGCGTTGAGGCGTTCCGGCCTCGAGAAGGTGACGGTCGCGACGCCGTCGCGTTCGTCGTAGTCAAAGTGCTCCCAGGTCTTCACCTCCGGCGCACCGCCACCGCATCGATCTCGATGAGAGCGTCCGGGTCGACGAGGGAGCGCACCTCGACCAGCGTCGACGCCGGGTAGTCGCTCATGAAGAGCTCGCGGTACGCCGCTCCGATGGCGCCGCGGTTGTCGCGGTAAGCCTGGATGTCGGTGACGTAGTAGGTGAGCTTCACGGTGTCTTCGGGCTCGCAGCCGGCCGCCCGCAAGGCGATCGCCAGGTTCCGGATGGCGCGGGCGAACTGGGACACAAGGTCGCGGGGCTCGACGATCGTTCCGGTCGAGTCCGATCCGATCTGACCGCCGATCCACACCGCGTCACCCGCGACAGTCGCGTGTGAGAAGCCGCGCGCGGGAGCGAGCTCCGACGGGTTCACGTTTCGCGGACGGCCGGCTGGCTGCATGGGGCTAGTATGTCGAGGAAGGGAATTTGAAGCAGGTCACGCGATCCGCTCACGTTGACACCTTCACCCGGGAGAATCTTCCTCCCCGAGCCCAATGGCCTGAATTCCTGTTCACCCTTCCCGAGCTCGATTACCCAGCGACGCTGAACTGCGCCGAGGAGCTCCTCGACCGCCACGTCGAGGCAGGCAGCGGAGACAGGCGGTGCGTCGTCACCGAAACCGAGACCTGGACGTACAGCGAGCTGTTGGCAAGGTCGAACCAGGTTGCGCACGTCCTGGTGCAAGACATGGGGCTGGTTCCTGGCAACCGCGTGCTCCTTCGCGGGCCGAACAATCCCTGGCTTGTCGCGAGCTGGTTCGGCGTCATCAAGGCCGGCGGCGTCGCGGTGGCGACGATGCCGCTGCTGCGCAAGCGCGAGCTGGAGGCGATGGTCGAGATTGCCGATGTCGGGATGGCGATTTGCGACCACCGATTCACCGAAGACCTCGAGGCCGCGGTCCCCAACGGCTTTCCCATCGTCACCTACGGCGGCGATGGCCAGGACGACCTGACGAGCGTGGCCGCCAAGAGGAGCTCGACTTTCACCAACGTCGCCACCGCCGCCGACGACGTCTGCATGCTCGCCTTTACGTCCGGAACAACCGGAAAGCCGAAGGCAACGATGCACTTTCACCGCGATGTCCTGGCGATCGCGGACACGTTCTCGCGCCGGGTGCTTCAACCCACCGCGGGCGATCTGTTTGCCGCGAGCCCGCCGCTGGCGTTCACCTTCGGGCTTGGCCAGAGTTTGGTGTTTCCGATGCGCGTGGGAGCCGCCGTCTACCTGCTGGAGCAGCCCTCGCCTGCTCGTCTCCTCGAGGCGGTGGAGCGCAACAGCGTCACGGTGCTCGCCACCGCCCCGACCGCTTATCGCGCGCTGGTGCCGGACCTCGCCTCGGCGCGGCTCAGCACCCTGCGCGCATGTGTTTCGGCGGGGGAGACGCTGCCGGAGGCGACGTGGACTGCTGTCCACGATGCATGCGGAATCCGCATCATCGACGGCATCGGCTCGACCGAGATGCTCCACATCTTCATCTCTGCGGCAGGGTCTGAGGTACGTCCCGGCACCACGGGCCGCGCCGTGCCCGGTTACGTGGCCGAGGTGCAGGACCCGCAGGGAAGACCGGTGCCGGACGGCGAGCTCGGGCGGCTGGCGGTGAAGGGCCCGACGGGCTGCCGCTACCTTCGGGGCGATCGTCAGGCCACGTATGTGACGGACGGGTGGAACATCACCGGCGACGTTTACGTGCGCGACGCGGACGGCTACTTCCACTACCAGGCGCGAGCCGACGACATGATCATCAGCGCCGGCTACAACATCGCAGGCCCGGAGGTCGAGGAGGCGCTGCTCCGGCATCCAGCGGTCGCCGAAGCCGCGGTCGTCGGCGTGCCCGATGAGGAGCGGGGCATGATCGTCAAGGCCGTGGTGGTGCTCCGGCCGGGCGCCGAGCTTGGTCCTGAGCCAGAGCATTCGCTGCAGGATTTCGTCAAGAGCCAGATCGCGCCTTACAAATATCCGCGAGCGGTCGAATTTGTCAGCGAGCTGCCCCGCACGGCCACCGGCAAGCTGCAGCGATTCCGCTTACGGGAGGGTTAGCAGTCTCGAAGCCGGCGCTCAGGATCGCGATCATCGGCGGCGGGCCGGCTGGTCTGTACCTGGCGACGCTGGTGAAGATGCTCAACCCGAAGCACGAGATCGAGGTCTGGGAGCGAAACGCGGCCGACGACACGTTCGGGTTTGGAGTCGTCTTCTCGGACGAGACGCTGGGAGGAATCGAGAACGCCGACTCGGCTTTTTACGAGCGACTCTCGAAGGATTTTGCGACGTGGGACGACATCGACGTCCACTTTCGCGGTCAGGTCCTCACCTCCGGAGGGCATGGGTTCGCGGCTATAAGCCGGCAGCGCCTGCTCGCGGTCCTTCGCGAGAGATGCGAGGAGCTCGACGTCACGATCCGCTACCGCGAACCCGCCCCGCCGGTCGACCACCTGCGCCGCGCCTTCGAGCTCGTGGTCGGCGCGGACGGCGTCAACAGCCTGACCCGCAGCGGTGGCGCCGAGGTGTTTCGGCCGGCGCTCGATGTCCGCAAGGCCCGCTACATGTGGTTGGGCACTCCGCTGGTCTTCGACGCATTCAAGTTCTTCATCGCGGAGACGGACATCGGAACCGTGCAGGCGCACGCCTATCCCTACAGCGATTCGATGAGCACGTTCATCGTTGAGCTCGAAGAGGGCAGCTGGACGCGGAGCGGTCAGGTCGACGCCGCAGAGCGGGCATGGAAACCGGG
>DATKFA010000405.1:0-3257 GCA_035511715.1 Candidatus Acidiferrum sp.
CGCGGGTGTCGACGCCGTCGACCAGGATGCGTCCCGAATCGGGGTCGATCAGGCGGTTGATCATGCGCAGCGTCGTCGTCTTACCGCAGCCCGACGGACCGATGAGCACGCACGTCTCGCCGTCGCGCAGCTCGAGGGTCAGGTTGAGCACGGCGTTGGAGCCGCCGGCAAACTGCTTGGTCACGTTCTCCAGCTGGATCAAGTTCCGATTACCGTAATCGAATGCCCACGGGTCTATTCCTCGACTACGTCGACCCCTGGATCAACTGGGACTGGCTTTCCACCCACATCCCTCTCTTCACCCGAATGCTCACGGCGCACATCGAGCTGACCGTGATCGCGGTGGCCGTGGGCTTCGCCATAGCCCTGCCGGTCGGCGTGATCGCGCAGCGCGTATCAGTGCTGCGGGGACCGATCCTGACGATCGATGGGATCTTTTACACGATCCCCTCGATAGCGCTGTTCTCGCTGCTCATCCCGTACACGGGGCTGACCACACTTACCTCAGAGATCGGGCTGGTGAGCTACGTGCTGCTGATTCTCACGCGCAACGTCGTGGTCGGCCTGGACGCGGTGCCGCGAGACGTGGTCGACGCGGCCGACGGCATGGGATACCGCCCTTTCGCGCGACTGATTCGCGTGGAGCTGCCGCTTGCGTTCCCGACCATCTTTGCCGGCATTAGGATCGCGACCGTGACCACAATCGGGCTCATCACCATCACAGCGGTGATCGGCCAGGACAGCCTCGGCCAGCTGATCCTCCAGGGCTTGACCGACAACTTCCACACACCGCTCGTCGTCGGGACGGTGCTCTCGGTGCTGCTGGCGTTCGTGGCGGACGTGGGATTGGCGCTGTCGCAGCGGATCGCTGTCCCCTGGGCGAGGAGCGCCTAGATGTCGATCGTGGTCAAGGTCGTCCAGTGGTTCACCGACCCGGCGCACTGGTCCGGCTCTGACGGGATACCGACGCGCCTGGTCGAGCACCTGCAGCTGTCCGCGGAATCCGTGCTCATCGGCGCCGTGATCGCGCTTCCCATCGGCATCGTCCTCGGCCACTACGGCAGGTTCGGAAACGTGGCGATGAACATCTCCAACGTGGGGCGCGCGATCCCAACCTTTGCGCTGCTGGTGCTGAGCTTCCAGATCTTCGGCCTCGGCGATACGCCGATCATCATCTCGCTCACGGCGCTCGCCATCCCGCCTATGGTGACCAACAGCTACGTGGCGCTTCGCGAGGTCGATCCGGACATCAAGGAAGCCGCGCGCGGCATGGGTTATCGAGAGCTTGCCCAGATCATGCGTGTCGAGTTACCGCTGGCGGTACCCCTGATCATGGCTGGAATTCGAACGTCGGCTGTCCAGGTCGTGGCCACCGCCACCCTGGCCGCGCTCATTGCCGGCGGCGGCTTTGGGCGCTACATCATCGACGGGCTCGCCCAGTTCGACTTCACCAAGATGGTGGCCGGGGCCATCCTCGTGGCCCTGCTTGCGCTGGCGACCGAGACGGGCCTGGCCGCGCTGGAAAGGGTGCTGGTCCCGCGTGGGCTCCGGCTGCTCAGCGCGCCTGCGGCCCGGCGGGTTGCCTTCAAGACGGCCTGAAGCATGGAAGAATGGGTCGCGGGCCGGAGTTGTGGATTACCTGACCCGCCCGGATAAGGAGAGACACGCATGAACTGGAAAGCCCGCTCGGCGACGCTTGCAGCCGTGCTCGCTTTTGCCCTGACGGCAGTGGCCTGTGGCAGCTCGCCCTCGAGTGGGGGAGGCGGCACCGCCACGCCCAAGGGCACCATCACGATCGGGGGCTTCAAGTTCTCCGAAGGCAGCGTGCTCGCTGAGCTCTACGGGCAGGCGCTCGAGCACGATGGCTACTCGGTGCAGTTCAAGCTCAACCTCGGCTCGCGCGAGGTCGTCGCCCCGGCGATCAAGTCCTCGCAGATCGACCTGTACATCGGGTACGCCGCGACCGACCTCGAGTACTGGAACAACGCCGCGGGTGAGGCCACGGGCGACGTCAACGCCACCACGTCGAAGCTGAACGGCCACCTGCAGTCGCTGAACCTCGAGGCGCTCAAGCCCTCCGCGGCCGTGGACCAGAACGCATTCGCGATGACCAAGGCCAACGCGACGAAGTACAACGCGACCAAGCTGTCGGACCTGGCTTCGATCGGCAACCAGATCGTGCTGGGCGCCGGCCCGGAATGCCCGACACGGCCGTTTTGCAAGCCGGGCCTGGAGCAGACGTACGGCATCCACTTCAAGGACTTCAAGGCGCTGGACACCGACGGTCCGTTGACGCGCGCGGCCTTCGCCAACAACAGCATCCAGCTCGGCCTGGTCTTCAGCAGCGACGCGGACCTCAACAACCTGGGCCTGGTCGTCCTCCAGGACGACAAGCACCTCGAGGCCGCTGACAACGTCGTTCCGATCGTCCGCACACCGGTCGCAACCGCCGAGGTGACCAAAATCCTCAACGCGGTCAGCGCGGGCCTGACGACGAGCGAGCTGGTCCAGCTCAACTCCCAGGTCGAGCTGCAGCACCAGGACGCGGACAGCGCCGCCCAGGCCTTCCTCCAGCAGCACAACTACTTCAGCTAGATTCGGTCCGGTCGTGGATCGTGACGCGGCGCTCGCCGACTTCGACGCCGCCCGCAAGGAGTGGGAGGACGCCTTCGCGCGCGTGCCGGACAGCGCGCTGACATACCTCAAGCCCGGCGACGACTACGCGCTCGGCGGCCTGCAGGTCCACGTCAACTGGGTGCTGGCTCACTACCGTCGCGTGCTCGAGGGCATCTTGCGCGCGCGGTTCGAGCAGATCGGGCCGCAGGATCCCGCCGGAGCCGAGGCGCACGCGCTCGACGGTGCGCGCCGAGGACTGACCCCGCCCCAGCGGCGCAAGTCACTCGAGGAGATGGCGGATCTCCACGCCGCGGTCCGCACCGCCGTGCGCCAGATGCCCGCCGCCGACTTCAAGCGCAAAGCGCAGGTCGTCTACGCCGAGGGCGAGGATCCTTACCCCACCTGCGCCGAGGACATCGTCGGCTGGCTGCGCGAGCACTACCGCGAGCACGTCGAGCAGAGCGGAGACCTGGTCGAGGAGTGGAGGTCGTCGGCTAAGGCAGCCGATTGATCCACGCCGCGGTGGCGTATTTCGTCGCGACGAGGCGGTGCGCCTGGTCGAGCTCCCACGTCGACAGGCTCGTTTCCTGGGCCTGGAATTCGTGGGCGAAGGAATCGGTCATCCTCCGGGCCACCTCCCC
>DATKFA010000406.1:0-3786 GCA_035511715.1 Candidatus Acidiferrum sp.
TCGGAGACCACGGCGCTGTGATCGGCGTGCGTCGAAAGATGCTCCGCGTAGTCGTAAGACAGCGCGCTCCGCGCGATCTCGTCCCGATAGGGCTCGAGGCTCGCGGGCAGCTCCTTGAAATGCGAGAGGAGCCGCGCCTGCGTCGACGCCCATGACCGCACGTCCTCGATGTCGGTCGAGGTCGGCGCGATGAGCGCGATCTCGCAATTGTCCCGTCCGCCTGCGCGGATCCACTCGACCTGCCTTCGCACCCTGTCCGTCTGCGCCGGTCCCATCACGATCGCTCCATCCGCCACGCGTCCGGCGAGCTCACACATGCGCTGCTGGCTGACGGCCAGGTAGATGGGGACGGTCGCCGGCAGCTCCGAGCGAAAGAACCTGATCGCATCCTCGACCTCGGCCACCTTCTGCGGCTTCAGCCCGATTCCATAGAGTGCGGAATCACCTGCCCCCAGGCCGAGGATCGCCCGGCCGTGCGAAAGCTCGTCCACCGCGGCGATCGCGTTGGCGGTGACGGTGGGGTGGCGGGTCACGGCGTTCGTCACGCCCGTCCCGAGGCCGACACGCGCGGTGTTGAGCGCGGCGACCACCAGACCCGCGTAGACGTCCTTCATCGCGAGCTGCGAATCGATGACCCAGACGCGGTTCACACCGTCGCGTTCGAGCTCGCCCACAAACGCGGCCCAGCTGTCGAACGACTGCCGCGGGCTGATGCCCACGGAGACGTCGAAGCCCTTCACCGTCGCTTGATCCTTTGCTTCCGTCGCTCGACGGCTGCCTTGCGCTCGGGACTCGCCGCCGCGCGCGTGCGGATCTCGTGCGCCTGGAGCAGGTCCTCGCCCGCCACCAGGCGGCGGTCGAGCAGATTGAGGCTGCGCTTGGTGCCTTCAACCGCAGGCCGCGGTGATTGAGCCAGCTTCACGGCCAGCTGGTTGACGCGAGCATCCAGCTCCGCCGCTGCTACGACCTCGGTGACGAGGCCCCACGTGTAAGCCGTCGGCGCGTCGAGCTCGAGCATGCCAAGCAGCAGGTCGGAGGCGCGCGCGATGCCGCAGATCTGTACCAATCGCGCTATGAACGGGTAGCGGTACACCACCCCCAGGCCGACCGCCGGCACCGACATTCGCAGATCGCAGGCGATGCGCAGGTCGCAGCTGAGCGCCAGCTCCACACCCGCACCGTGGCAGTGGCCTTGCAGGCGTGCGATGACCGGGGCCGGACACGAGCGCAGCGCGGTGGCCGCCTCGCCGATGTGGCGGTCGGCTTCGAGGTCCTCGATCGAGCCGGTCAGTCGAGAAAGGTCATAACCGGACGAGAAGGCCTGCGAGCCTGCGCCGCGCAGGATGATCGCGGCGGCGCGCTCGCCGTCGCTTCGCAGCGCTTCGCCGAGCGCGTCGAGCAGCTCGGGGTCGACCGCGTTATGCCGGTCCGGGCGGTTCAGCGTGAGGGTGAGCACATCGTGCTCGCCCCACTCCCGCAGAAGGGATTCAGTCATGAGCGAGAAAAGAGTTGATCAGACCGGCCAGCTCGCGCGGCTTCTCCGCTGGGATCGCGTGGCCGGCGTCGGGAAGGATCTCGAGCCTGCTTCCGCTGATGCCTGAGGCGATGATCGCGGCCGCTTTTGGCGGGCAGTGCCTGTCCTTTTCGGACGCGATGATGAGGGTCGGCGCACCGATCACATGCAGCTCGGGGTCGAGCGGCGCGGCATTCAGGGCGGCCATCGCGGCGCATGCGTTGCCGTAGCCGCGGGGATCCGTGGTCGACTGGCGCCGGATCAGCAAACCATCCTCGAGCTCGGCCGGCGCCTCCGCGTAGACATCCGCGGCATCATGGTCGAGCGTCTCTCGCAGCAGTGGGTCGTTGCGCTCGACCATCTCGACCCTCTGGCGATACCAGTCCGCGGCCGCCCGCCCCACGCGACTCGAGGTCGCGATGAGAACAAGCCGGCTGATCCGATCCGGATGATCGATCGCCGCGCGCATCGCTATCGTCCCGCCGAGCGAGAACCCCGCAACTGCGGCGCGGTCGACCCCGATGGCGTCCATCAACCCGACGAGGTCATCTCCGAGCTGGCGCAGCGTTCCATCCGGCTCTCCCAGCGAAGTCTGGCCGTGGCCGCGCAGGTCGTAGAGCACGACGCGGTGCCGAAGCGCGAGGTCGGGCAGCGCACGTCGCCAGGCACGGTGGTCGTCGGCAAGGCCGTGGACCAGGACCAGCGCATCGCCGCGCCCGACCTCGAACCACGACACCTCGATGTCGTTACAGGTTGCGCGCATCTTCTCGCAGCGCTTTCCGGTTGACCTTGCCGGGTCCGGAAAGGGGCAGCTCGCTCAACGGCCGGACAGCTACCGGCCACTTGTAGTGCGCAAGGCCGCGATCGCGAAGGAACATGTCGAGATCCTCGCGGGTCACCTCAAATCCGTTGCGTGGGACAACGAACGCCACGGGGACCTCGCCCAGCTCCCGGTGAGGGCTGCCCACCACGCAGGCGTCCGCGACGTTGGGATGCGTCCGCAGCATCGACTCCACCTCGTACGGGTTGATGTTGCTCCCGCCACGAATGATGATGTCCTTGACGCGACCGACGACGTGCAGGAATCCCTCGTCGTCGACGAAGCCGAGATCGCCCATGTGCGCCCATCCGTCCTCGGCGTATGGCCCGAACGACTCGCCCCAGTAACGCTGCTGCACGAGGTCGCCGCGCATGCAGATCTCGCCGTCGGCGATCTTCCACTCAGCTCGGTCGTGCGGGCGTCCGACTGTGGTCCAGCGTTTTTCTTGCGGGTCGCTCGGGCTGGCCACAGCGAGCTGGCCCGCGTCCATCGACCCGTAAAAGCTGGAGATGGGGATACCTG
This sequence comes from Candidatus Acidiferrum sp., assembly GCA_035511715.1. GTDB lineage: Bacteria > Chloroflexota > Dormibacteria > Dormibacterales > Dormibacteraceae > 40CM-4-65-16. Next base: position 2,856 of record DATKFA010000406.1, read on the forward strand.
TGGTCGTCTCCCAGCGCTGGGCGATCTCCGGCGGAAGCGGCGCGCCGGCCACCGCCACCGCGCGCACGTCGGGCAGCTCGATCGCGTGGTTGAGCATTCGGATCACGTTGGTCGGCACGCCGACGAGTATGGTCGCGCCCGACTCGCGCGCCACCTCCAGGCATCGCTCCGGTGTCCAACGCGGCTCATCGAGCATGACCAGGGCGGCGCCGGTGCGCAGGCAGTACAGACACATTCCGCCGATGCCTTGCGTGAGCGGCGTCATGGGCAGCACGCGGTCGTGCTCGGTGATGCCGAGGCGGCTGGTGAAGCTTTCGAACGTGACCTGCTTGAGGCGTGCGCTGAGCGAGGCGAGCTTGGGCATTCCGGTGGTGCCTGAGGTGAGGGCGATCTCGACGATCCGGTCTGGATCAGGACCGACATGCTCGACCTGTGGCAGCGATTTCATGGAGGCGAGCTCCGGAGGCCTGGTGATCACGAGCCGCGGATGGGTCTTCTCCGTGACCCACCTCACCTCGTGCTCGCCGAGGCTGAGCGGCAGCGGGAGGATGGTCGCGCCGACGTCTGGGATCGCGATCTCGAGCGCGACATACTGCCAGACGTTCAACAGCTGCACGCCGACGACATCGCCGGCTCGAGCTCCTCCTGCCGCAATCAGTTTCCGCAGGTCCCGGACTCTGGCAAGGAGCTCGCTGAAGTCGATCTCGCGGCCGCGTTCCCAGATCGCGACCGCTCCTGGCCGGCGCGAGACGTTCGTTTCGAGGTAGCTGATCGGCTGATAAGGCGTCATCGGCGAGCGATGCGATCGGGGCTCAGCGGCAGGGTCACGTCGGTCAGCCCGAGCGCGTCGGCGATGGCGTTGGCGATCGCCGCCGTCGATCCGATCGTCCCGCCCTCGCCGGCCCCCTTGGTTCCGAGCTCGTGCACGGTC
>DATKFA010000407.1:0-4673 GCA_035511715.1 Candidatus Acidiferrum sp.
GTGGTGACCCGAAACGATCGACGTATGACCACCTCAGACTCCGCTAATGACGCCCTTCGCAGCCTCACACCGACGCGGGCACGAACGGATACCTCGCGTGGGATGGTCACAACAATTGGTTCACGCGGGGCAACATCCAGGCCCCAGATCCAACCCGCGGTACGGCCCGAAAAGGCGTATGCAGATGGCATACGCTGGGCGGCGGCTCGCAAGACGAGCTCCGTTCCGGCCCGTAGGCTGCTCCAGGCGTACTGTCCGTAACTCATCCGAGTCCAGCTCTTCGTCTGAAGGTCGTCCCACCTGATCCCCCGCCGACGAGCATCTGCAACCGAGAAAGGGGCGCGCCTCAGCTCATACGGGATCGTCGACCTCATCTCGGGGCAACGGTGGACTCACGGCCCGCAAAAAACAGCCCAGGGCGTTAAGGCCATGGTTGGCCCGGATGGTCCGGACAAAGCGCACATCCGACGGCCGCAAACCTCGGATGGTCCGGACGATCCGGGAAATCCGCCTCCCTCAGGCGAAGACGATCGCTTCCTGGAAGTCCGAGTAGCCCGCCTCGAACGCTCCCTTGCTGATCCAGTACTGACCCCGGATCGGGTCGTTCACCAGCACCGACGACGGGCTCACGCCCACGACCGTGTACACATGCGACGCGTAAACCGGGCCGATCCATGGGATCCACTGCCCGTCGAAGCTCAGGTAGTCGCGCCGCGGATGCCACCGCCAGTCCCAGGTCGCGAACGCCACCACCGGATGTCCCGCGATGACCCTCGCGTAGATCGACGCCGCCGACATCGACCCGTAGGCCAGGACGTTCGCCCCGTGCGCTCGAGCCACGCGCACCAGCGGCGGGTAAAAAGTTCCGAGCCCCGTGTAGTTGCTCTCGCTGCCGTTGACGTTGCCCACGAACGTCTCGTACGCGTTGGCCCACCGGACGCGGCCCGCTCCGTCGACGTACATGGGGCGCAGGTCCGCGCCCACCTCGGCCAGGATCTGGTCCTGGCTCAGGTTGATGCCCTGGTGCGTCAGAGCCATCGACGTCGCCGCCTCCTCGCAGCTCAGCGGATGGTTCTGGTAGATCATCGCCACCCCGTAGACGATGTGGGTCTGGCTCAGCACGACGTTGATCGAGTGGTCGGCCGACGCCGACACCTGCTGCGCATCCGTGGTGATCGAGCCGAACTCGGCCGGCGACATCGCGTTCGCGTAGAGGATCCGGTCGTTGGCGATCCTTGCCTGCATGCCGGTTATGTCGATCCCGTAGACCGACGCGATCGAGACCTCGTCGGCCGCGTGCTGAAGGTTTTGCTGGGTGACGCTCGCCGCGTCGAGCCTCCCCTGCAGGCTGGCCTGCACCGCCACGAGGTCTCGGGTCAGCAGCTCGGCGCGCGCCATTCGCGCCAGCGGCTGAAGCAGCGAGTAATCGCTTGCGCGCGCGATGGCGTCACCGCCAGGATCGCTGCGGATGCCCAGGCGCTGGGCCTGCTGCACCTGGCCCACCAATCCACCCGCGACAGACGCGATGTGCTTGTCGATGGGGACGAGCCGTGCCTCGATGTTCCAGTCGTCGCGCAGCGTCAGAAAATCGAGCGGCGTCGTCGCCACCGCAAACGCGTCGGCTCGCGACTTGCGCTCGACGTTCGACTCCGCCGCCAGCACCTGGTGCAGGTTTTGCTCGGCCCGAAGCGCCTGGGAGCGGTAGTCGCTCAGGTCCCGCGCCCAGATCGCGTCGGACTCGGATTGCCAGCGGTCGATGGTCACTACGCCACCCGGCAGCCAGAACATGCCCGCGGCGTCGACGACCTTGAACGACTGGCTCTCGACCCACTCCCGCTCCAGGCCGGCCAGGTCCGTGTCGGGGATGCCCGCCAGGCGCATCGCCACCCACCGGTCGTGGAGGGCCTGCGCCCTGGCCTGGAGGACGTAGGCGCCGCCGAGGTCAAGCAGACCGCCCCCGCCCAGCGAGGTGAGGACGGCGACGGTGACGATCAGGGCTGAGAAGCGAGAGGTCCAGAGGTGCCGATGCCGGGTCCTGGGGCGCGCCGCCGGAGCCGGCCGCACGGCGGGACGTGCTTCGAACGAGACAGCCGGCAGGTCCTGCTCGACTGCTACCGCGGCCATGGGCGATCGTTTCGCATGTCGCTTTAAACGACCTCACCCCGCGGCCCGCTCGCCGGGGCGAGCATACACCTCCTCAGCCGGGACCAAGCGCTCCTGGCGCGTGCCCGGGAAATGAACTCGGACGCCTGGTTTTCCGGGGCTCCCGAGCTCCCACCCTGCTGCATACAGCTCCGCAGCCTGGACGAAGTCGGCCGCGCTGGCGATCCTGACGCCGTCGGTGAAGCCCAGGGATTGCGCGCGGGCTCCCGGGAAGCCGAGCCGGACCTGGCCGCCGGTCTTCAGGTTGTAGTCGTAGTCGTCGAGCGAGCCGCCGTCGGTGGCCGCCACCAGCTCCGCGACCGTCGGGAACTTGCCCTCGCGCATGCCCGCCTTGAGGTCGGCGCGCTGGGTGCGGTCGGCGAGGCGGCGGCGGCGGCGCAGCTCGGTCAGGAGAAGGTCGCGCTCGCCCCGCAGCGCCGCCAGGTCGTTCTCGAGCGGGCGCATCCGCTCCCGGATCTCGGCGACGCGTCTTTCGATCTCGGCGGCGTCGAGCTCTTCCACTCGGCTAAGTCTCGTGCTCCGCTCGGCGGTTGCGGAAGCCGGCGTACAGCCCGAGGTCGTAGACAAGCTTGAGGCCGCCGCCGGCGATGAACGGCACGCCGAAGGCGGACAGCCCGATCGCCACGCCGGACAGGACAGGTCCGAACGACATCGCCACGCCTCGCACCGCGCCGGTCATGGCCACCGCGCCGGCCCGCTCCCCGGGCGGCACGATGGACACGATGTACGCCTGGCGCGCGGGCACGTCCATCTGCGACAGGGCGAATCGCGCGAGCAACAGCGCAACCGCCGATCCGAAGTTCGGGCTGAACGGCACCAGGAGCAGGAGCACGTTGCTCGGCAGGTGCGTGAAGACCATCGTATTGATCAGACCGAACCGGTCGGCGAGCCGACCCGAGACCTCGTAAGACAGCGACTGCAGGATCGCGATGCCCGCGAAGACCGGTCCGAGGGTCGTGGCAGCGACGCCGAAGCGCGCGTGGAGCCAGTACGCGATCACCGCGTTCGCGACAAAGCCGCCGCCGAGCGAGTCGAGCGCAAACAGCGCAGCCAGGCCGGCGAGTGGGCGGAATGAGCCGAACACGATTCGCGTTGGCTCACCCTCGACCTTCGCAGACATGAGCAGCGGCAGCACCGCCGTCGCGACGCCAAGCACCGCATAAAGAAGGAAGTACGCCTTCGTCGACGCTGACAGCGCGGCCGACAGCCCGCCGGCGGCGTTGAAAAGACCGCCCGTCAACGAGTAGCGGGCGAAAGCGCGGTTGCGGGCCACAGGCGCGACGGTCTCCGCGAGGACCGCCTGCTCCACCGACGAGAAAGGTCCGTAGTCGACGCTCGCCGCTCCAAGCATCCCCGTAACGCCCGCGAGAATGAGCAGCGCCGGAGCTCTCACGAACGCGAGGTCCAGCCCGGTCAGCGTCATCAGCACGCCGACCAGCGCCAGTGTGCGCCGCCGTCCAATCCGCGCAGACGCACCCGCCGATGCGAGGCCCTTCAGCGAGGCGGCCGCGAGCCCGATGCTCAGCGTCACCCCGATCAGGAAAGACGAAAGACCCAGACGCTCGAGGTGGAGGCCGACGAGCACCGCGGAGAAGCCGAAGGCAAAGGCGCGCAGCCCGCGGGCGGAGAGAAGGAGCGCGCGGTCGCGGGTCCCCGGCGACGCCAGAACCTGAACGCGGTCAGCGCGGCGGCGATGACGACGGCGACGATGATGAACCCGACCGGGCCTATCCCCGACGACGATGGGGGTTTGCTCGCGGTTTGCCTGACGGAGGCGGATGGCGTCGGCGACGGTTGCGGGTTCAACGTGAAGCCGAGGTGGCCCTCGCCGTGTGCGGTCGTCGGAGTCGAGACGACCGGATTTACCTGGCATGTCGCTGCGCACCGGACGTCGATCATCGACGCGCCTCCCTCGGTGGCCGCGAGCATGTCTCCGTCCTGCACACCCGCTGCGACAAGGTCGGCGCTCGACAAGCGCAGGACGTGGTCCGTCCCCGGATGCGGATTCCCCGCCGTCGCGCGGTCGGAGTAGTAGACGAAGCCTCCTCGGCTCGTGAATTTGCTGGGCACGAACGCCACGGACTCCACGCCTATGTCGCCGCCCTTCGGCAGGCCGGAGCTCACCACCTGAGTGGCCGACCCGTCTGGGGCGATCGCCCATATGACCCCGCTCAGCTCGTCGGGCGCGACCAGGTCTCCGCCGAAGGCCCCGAAGCTCGATGGTGCGACCGCGAGGCCGCCCTCCACCACGGGAGCCGTCATCGTGATGACCTGCACGGCGCCGGTGCAGTCGATCGCCACCACCTCTGTCTTGCCGTTGACAGGCCCGGTCGCGAGCAGGCGGTGATCGAACGACCCGACCGTGTCGAAGGCGATGCCGTTGAGCGAAGCCAGCGACACATTGTCAAACGGCCCTGACGCGTCGCCCGCAGCCGAGACGCGCGTGATTCCAATGGGCGTGTGCAGGCGGAGGATGTAGACGTCATCCCGCATGAAGTTGCAGCCGGCGC
>DATKFA010000408.1:0-3528 GCA_035511715.1 Candidatus Acidiferrum sp.
GAGCTCCACGAGCGTCACGTCGGCTGCGGCCTGGAGGGCTTCGACTCCCACCGCCTTATCGGTGACCAGACGCCCGGCCTGCAGCACCTCACGTAGGCTTTCGCTGTCGTTGAGAGCCGCGACCAGGAGCAGTAGCTGCGTTTCGAGGGGAAGGTGTGCTACGCGGGCCGCGAAATCGCGCTCCAAGCGTTCGGTCACCGGAACCAAGCCCGGCATCAACTGATCGTCGTCGAGACGGTGCGCGATCGACGGCAACTCGACAAGAGCCAGCGGGTTGCCCGCGGCCTCGCGAAGGATGCGACTGCGTTCCCGCGCGGACAGGTGATCGCCGCTGTCCTCCAGGAGGCGAGTCGCCGACTCTGGATCGAGTGGCTGCAGCCGAAGCTCCGGCAAGGCGCCCGCCCCGAAAGGGGTCGGGCAGGCCGCGCAAGCCGCGGCCAGCAAGACGATCGGATCTGATTGAAGCCTCCGCGCGACAAAGCTGAGGACATCCACCGAAGGCTGATCGAGCCAATGGGCGTCCTCTGCGACCAGGAGCAACGGGCCGTCGGCTGCCGCTTCTGATAACAGGTCGAGAACGGCCAGCGCGATACGAAAGTGCTCCGGGGGTTGGTCATCACCGATGCCCAGCGCCGCGTCGAGCACGGCATGGTGCGTCGCGGGAAGTCTCGCCGCTTGCGATCGCACTGGTCGCAGTAACTGCTGCAAGCTGCCGAAGGCGAGTTGGGCTTCCGATTTAACGCCCCTGGTCGCGAGCACTTTCATGTGCCGCTCCTCAGCCAGTGCGATCGCCTCGGAAAGCAGCCGCGACTTGCCGATGCCCGGATCGCCGCGCAGGACGAGCGCGGCGCCCGTGCGGCCGACGTCATCCAGAAGCCTGGTCAGGATCTCGATCTCGGCTGAGCGGCCGCGGAGCGGCGCCCTATGCTTCGACGGTGCCAGCATCGAGGCGCCATGGTCTCACCTCCACACTGGAAAGTCGATAGCCGCGGTGCAGGGCCGAAGCGACCGGGACGCGGGTGGGCGCGGCCGCCGAGGCGGAGGCCGAGGCGCTGATCAGGGGCAGGCTGGTGCCCCTCTCCCTGGCCACGCCTCCCGCCCTGGGCCACCTGCCTCGCTCGTGGCCGACCCGATCCGATAACCGCGACCAGGAGCCTCCGAACAGTGTGTCGGATCCGCGAGCGACCTACGTCACGCCAGGGTTGGCTACGTACGGCCGCGCTAAGAACTGTCGTGATGTGACTGACGCGCCGGTGCCCGGCATCGACCTACCGTCGCGGATGACAACGTCGACCTCACCCCGAGGCCGACCCAACGAAAAAGAGGTCATCCATGGCTGACGTGCAGAACGTCGTTCTCGTTCACGGCGGTTTCGTCGACGGGTCCGGCTGGCAGGCCGTCCACGACTTGCTGACGGAGCACGGCTTCAACGTGAGCGTCGTGCAAAACCAGACGCTGTCGCTCGAGAGCGACGTCGAGACCACGAACAACGTGCTCGACCTTCAGGATGGTCCGACGATCCTCGTCGGCCACTCTTACGGCGGGGCGGTGATCACGGAGGCCGGCACACATGACTCGGTCGCTGGCCTGGTCTACATCACGGCCTTCGCGCCCGACAAGGGCGAGTCAGTCAGCACGCTGATCGCCGACCTGCCTCCAGGCGCCCCGGCTCCGCCGATCCTGCCCCCGAAGGACGGCTTCCTGTTCCTCGACCGCGAGAAGTTCGCGGATTCGTTCGCCGCCGATCTTCCGGCGCGTGAGGCGGCGTTCATGGGCGACTCGCAGGTCCCGTGGGGCCTCGAGGCGCTCAACGGCAAGGTCAGCGAGCCTGCCTGGCGCCGCAAGCCGAGCTGGTACCTGGTTGCGACCGACGACCGGATGATCTGGCCGCCCTTGCAGCGGAAGATGGCAGAGCGGGCCGGCGCGACGACCACCGAAGTGCCCGGCAGCCACGCCATCTACGTCTCTCAGCCCGCTGCCGTCGCCAACCTCATCACCCAGGCGGCACGGTCTCTCGCAGCCGCGGGGAGCGTCGCCTGACCCACCCCTCGGCCGAGACGGCCAGGGAGAGGAGAAATTGAGATGTCCAATATGTCGAATGCCCACTTCACCGATCGCCTCACCCGAGGCAACGCTGCCCTGATGATCATCGATCATCAGGTCGGCCTGTACGCCGGGGTCCGCGATATCACCCTTCAGGATCTGAAGCACAACGTCGTCGGCCTGGTGAAGGCTGCGAAGGTCCTGGGGGTGCCGGTCATCGCCACGACCACCGCCGCAGACAGCATGTGGGGCCCGATGATCCCTGAGGTGCGGGAGGCTCTCCCCGTCGGCATCATCGACCGTTCGACCGTGAACGCCTGGGACGATCCCAGAGTGGTCGAGGCGGTGCGGGCCACACGCCGGACCAAGCTGATCATCGCCGCCGTCTCGACCGAGATCTGTGCTGCATTCCCCGCGCTGAGCGCCACGGCCGAGGGATTCACCGCCTATGTCGCTGTCGACGCCTCCGGCACGTTCTGGCAGGCCAAGCGCGAGACCGGTCTTCTTCGGATGCAGCAGGCCGGCGTGATCACCACCGACTACTGCTCGACCATGATCGAGATTCTCGCGGACAACGCGGACCCGCTGGCCGGCGACGTCTACGCCGCGCTGGGCATGCCCTTCGGCACCCTGGTCGGTCAGATCGCCGCGGGCTACGCGGCCAAGGTGTGACAGGTGATCGAGATGGCTACAGGCGACCTGCCGGACCGGTTCGATGTCGTGTTCGTGGGGGGCGGTTCCGCGGGAGCCACGCTCGCCGCATCGGCTGCCGGCCGACGCGGGGCCCGGTCGGGAGGCTTCGTCGCACCGGCGGTCACGGCCGATCTTGGTCCCAGTGCTCTGATCCACGTGTGGCGGACCACAGCCGCGAGGCCCGGTTGGGTCGATCAGCCGCTCATTCGCCTGGCATGGGCGCGCACCGACCCGCTTCGTAGGAGCAGGAGGGCGCCGACGGGTAACGCCACGAACATGGCTGCCAGGAACCATCCCTGAAGATCGCCGGGAACATCTGTGACGACGAACGCGGCGGTGAGAGCGCTCAGCACCACCTGGGAGACGGTGAGCATGCGATGGCCGCCCCCACCCCGAACCAGACGTCGCATCGCGACCAAGACGACCACAATGGCCGCCGCGGCGATCACCGCATAGGCGAGGAGCGCCACGGACGCGAGCCCCAGTGTGGTCAGGACCTGCCGTCCCTGCTTGGCTCCGCCGAACGGCGCCAACAGCAGCGCTGACGTCGACAGAAGACCGGCGTCCACCACCGACGCCAAGACGGTGACGGTCAGGAACGCGGTCTCCACCATGACGAGCAGCCGGAGGCGACCGACGTTAGGAGGCAGCACCAGCGAGATTCTCTGCGGCTCCGCTACCGCCCGACGACTTGGTTCACGGCACCGCGATGGCACAGCGACTCCCCCGTAACAGTTATCCGTTGCCGGGACGCTTGGCCGGCGCGCTGTCGTGGTAGGTCGGTACACCGTC
>DATKFA010000409.1:0-10872 GCA_035511715.1 Candidatus Acidiferrum sp.
CCCTCGTGCGCTCAGGCCTTCGCTCAGATCCGCGCCGGCCTCCGGCTCCACCACGATGCGCGCGATGCGCCGGCTGCGCGACCACTCCATCAGCGAATCGATTGCTTCTGCAGTTGCCGGCACCGGTCCGCGCGGAACGTACGCCTCCCGCGCGGGCCCGACCTTGCGCAAGAGGACTGTCGCCATCGCAGTGCCGGCGCGCACGCGCTCGACCGACCATCCGGCGCGCGATTGCACCTCACCCCACGCCCACGACTGCAGCAGCGGCGCAGGCGATGCGCGCTCGCTCAGCTCGGCGTCCCATCGCTCTGACTCCGAGCTCATCCGGGTCCGACGTCGGTCACGAGCGCCGAATCTAGATGTGCGACGTCGTTGACACCGCCGATGATCGTGCGTCCGTTGCGCTTCTCGATCAATGAGATCGATGCGTTCTGGATCTTGAAAGGGAAGAGGCCGCGGCTGGCGCGACCCACGATGCGATGCAGCGCTACCTGGATCACACCGCCGTGCGTGACGACCAGCACGTCAGCGTGAGGGTGTCGTTCCACGATGTCGCCGATCGCCGCCGCGATTCGTGCCTCGAAAAGCGCCGCGCCTTCGCCACCGGGTACCACATCCCAGTCAGGCTCCTCGACCCAGGCCGCCCAAGCCTCGGGATAACGGTCCGCTATCTCGGAGGTGGTCAGCCCTTCCCAGTCGCCGAGAAAGATCTCGCGCAGCGACGGCTCGGACGTCGGCGTCCGCCCTATTGCCGCGCCGATAGCTTCGGCGGTCTCCAGCGCCCGCTTGAGGTCGCTCGAGTAGAAACCGGCGAACTTTCGCGGCGCAAGACGGTTGCCCAGGAGCGCAGCCTGGCGCAGCCCTTCGGGCGACAGAGGGGGGTCGAGCTGGCCCTGGATGCGGTGCTCGCGGTTCCACGTCGACTGGCCGTGGCGAACCAGAACCAGGCGCGCGGGGGCGGGATCAGGGGGAATTGGAAGCTGCGGAGGCTCCGCCGGCTCCGGGCGCCTTGCTGCGATCTCGATGCCTATACTAACTTTCTCTTAAACCCAGATCGGCGCCCGCCGGTCGATCAGGAGAAGGCTGTTGCAGTCGCATGGCTCGCTGGGCGAGACTCCCCTTCGGTCGATTCTCGAATCCGCTCAGGGTGAGCGGTCGACAGGTACCCTTAACGTCCGCAATGGGAACGGGCAGTCCGCCTCCCTGTACTTTCTGTTCGGCCATCTCTTTCACGCCCAGAGCGACGGGAAGTCCGGCGACGAGGCGGTGGTCAACGCCCTGCACTGGACGCTCGGTGACTTCGATTTCGACGCCAAGGCCAAGCTCCCGTCCGACGAGACCGTCAGATCCGGCATCCCCGAGCTGGTCAACGCCGCCGAGGCTACGCCCAAGTCGGCCCCGGCCGAGTCCCGCGCAGAGCCGCAAGACCAGCACCCGGAGCCTCGCCCCGAGCCTCGGCCTGGGTCGCGGCCGGAGCCCCGAGGTGAACGGAAAGAGCATGCTGAACCGGAGAGGAAAGTGGAAGCACCACAACCGAGGCGGGGCGTGAAGCACCGCCCGCAACCGAAACACGGCAGGGAGCCGATTCCGGTTCCCGCGGGCCAGATCCTTTACGACTCACTCAAGACGTCATTCGTGGATTTCCCTCGTCTGCTCACGACCCTCGAGCGCGAGGGCTACACGGGCTACGTCCGCCTGCTCACCGACGACGCGTCGGGCTTGATCCTGTTCCGTGAAGGCTCGGCGCTCGAGTGTCTGTACGACGGCACCGCCGAGGCGAGCGGCCTCGTGCTCGGCAAGGCGGCTTTGCAGCACTTCAACGACGACGTCACGGCGGGACATGGCGTGCTCGACGTCGTGGGTCTTTCGCCGGAGCTGATCGACGGACTCTACGAGCTGACCGTTTCGCGACCGATGTACACCGAGCTGTACGCGGGTTGGGTCGACATGAAAGCGCTCTTGAATTTCCTCAGCGACCGCAAGCTCAGCGGAAGCGTGATGGTGCGCTCCGCCGCCGGAACCGGAGTGATCATCCTCGCGGAGGGCGACCTGGCGGGCGCCTACACGAGCGAGTCGCGCGACATCTCGGACAAGCCCGACCGCGTGCTGTCGCTCTGCGACGACCCGGCCGCGATGATCGAGGTCAAGGCGGCCGACTCGACCAAGCACCCGCCGCTCGACGTCGAGGAGGTAGTCGCCGGACAGAGGCGAGCCGCGCAGGCGGGGTTCGCGGCGGCGCCCGCCCCGGCTCCGCCGCAGCCCGAGCCGGTCCCTGCGGCCGCCCCGACATTGCCGATCATGCCGACGATGCAACCCGTTCCTGCGGAGCCGCCGACGGCGCAGATACCGACGGCGCAGTTCTCGGGATTCGCACCCCCCGCCCCGGTTGCACCCACCGCACCACCACGGTCGGGCGGGGCCCAGCTGGACTGGAGCGCGATCGTCTCGGAGCTTCAGGCGATGGCGGAGGATGCGCTCGGCAACCGGGCCCGCAAGGTGAAGGACATCCTCGGCGCGGCTGACCAGTCGCAGGCCGGAATCGAGGCGGCGATCGACCAGATCCCGAGCATCTCGCTGCTGTTCGTCGACAGTTCGCGCCTCGAGCAGCTGGCGCAGGAGATGAGGGCGCGGCTCAAGGCCCACCTCTAACCGGTTCGGTATAAACCCTTAACAGGGTGGGTTGGCGTTTCTTTTTTTCGAGGCTAGGCTCGATCCAGGTGCGTCGGCTTGGGGGTGGGAGCGACGGGAGGAGGGTGGGCCCGCAGGGCGCACCCAGAGTGCGCCGGCCCGCAGGCGCTCGGGCAGTTTGGGCCGGCGGCCTGGCAGCGCTGATTCTTCTACCCGTCACCGCCTGCGGAGGTAACCCGCCCCAGATCGTCGACTACTCACCTCAGCGCAACACCACCGATGTCTCCACGGCCGCGCCGATCCGCATCGCCTTCGACCACGACGTCGACCAGGGGTCGGTCGAGAGCCGCCTGCACCTCTCGCCCGCTACCACCGGCCAGGTCCAGTGGCTCAACGGACAAACCCTCGTCTACCACCACACCACGATGCGGACCGCGACGACGTACGAGGTGATCCTCGAGGCCGGCTACCGCGACCCGGCCGGTAATACCTACACGCTTCGCCACCACTGGTCTTTCACGACCGAGGCGCCGCCATCCCTGAGCGGCTCGGCACCCGCCGACGGCGACGGCAGCGTCGATCCGTCCGCCTATCTCAGCCTCGACTTCAGCCGCGCGATGGACGCCACGAGCCTGAAGAGCGCGATCACGATGGACCCGTCGGTCCCATTCGACGTGCGGCTGGATCCGGGCGACGGCCGCAGGGCGATCATCGCGCCCTCGGCGCTGCTCGCACCCAGCACCGGCTACCGGGTGCTCGTCAACACCGCGGCCCTCGACGTCGACGGCAATCAGCTCGGGCGCGACGAGGTGGTGCGATTCTCGACCGGCCCGCTGCAGCCGCTGCATCACTGGATTGCGTTCGCGACCGACACCGCGACGGGCTCGCCGGACGGACTCTGGATCGTCAACGAGGCGGGCTTCCCGCGGCAGCTCTTCGATTCGGGCAGCGTTCGTTCGTTCAGCTGGTCGCCAAGCGGCGCCTCCCTGCTCATCCAGGACCAGGACCAGAGCTGGTGGCAGTACTTCCCCGGCGGAACGACCGCGCGCCTGAGCTTCGCCGCGACGTGGGCGAGCGCGCTCGCCAACGGAATGGGATTCGTGTACATCGACGCGGGGGCTGTGCTGCACCGCCAGGGCGCCGATGGATCCGACACCGTCATCGCCAAGGATGTCGGTGAAGCGGCAGTCGCGCCCGATGGCTTGCGTGTTGCGTTCATCCACGCCACGAGCAGCGCCAACCAGGTCTGGGGCTACGACGTTGGCTTGCGCGCCCAGTACGTCCTCGTCACCGACTCGGCCCCCGTGAACAGCGTCGCCTGGGATCCTGCAGGCGACCGCATTGCCTACCTGCGAAGCGACCCGAGCGCGGTCGTGCTGCGACTCCGCAGCCTGACCGGCGCGTCCGCAACCACAACGCTGATCACCGGAGACATCGGCGCGCCGGCATGGCTGCCTGACTCGAGCCATCTCGTCTTCTCTGCCAAGTCCGCGGTGGGCGGCGCGGCCCTGCACAAGGCGTTCGTGATCAACGTGGTGTCTCCTCCCTCCACGCTGAGCGCAGCGACCGGACTGCCGTCCGACCCCATCGACGTGGCGTCGCCGCTGTCTTCACCGGACGGTCATCAGATCGCGTTTCTGAGCGGCGACCAGGTCTGGCTCATGAACGCGGACGGCACGCGGCCGACCGCGCTGACCAAGCTCGACCCGCTGACCTTTCCCTATTCCGTTCGCGCGCTGGCCTGGACCCGGACCTGAGCCCTCTCGACCACACCGTCGAACAGCGCCTGCAGCCGGTCCGCCGTACGAGTCCACGAAAATCGCTGCGCAAGCAGCCTGCCGCGCCGGCCCATCTGCAGCGCGAGCTCCGGATTGTCGAGCAGGCGGCCGATGCGCTCGGCGTACATAGAGGGGTCGTGTGAATCGAGCAGGTAACCGGTCACCTCGTCGCGGACTACGGAGCGGAGACCGGTGACGCCCGAACCCACCACGGGTCGGCCGCAAGCCTGCGCCTCGAGCCCGACCAGGCCGAACGACTCGCTGTAGGAGGGCATCACACAGACGTCGGCGGCCGAGTAGAAGAACGGAAGCTCGTGATGCGCCACCGAACCCAGGAAGTCGACGCGATCGCGCACACCGGCGGCAGCCGCGACCTCCTTCAAGCGGTCCTTCTCGCTCTCATCCCCTTCCCGCGAATCCTCGCCGACGATCAAAAGCCTCACGTCGTCGTGCGCGCGGTCACGCAGCAGCGCGAGCGCGCGGATCGCGACCTCGACGCCCTTCAAGCGCTCGAGGCGACCGACAAACAGGAGCAGCCGGCCCGCCGAGTAGCCGATCTTGCGGCGCGCCTCGTCGCGGTCGATGGGCTGGAACATCGCGAGGTCTACGCCCGGCGGAACCACCGCGACGTGGTCCATGTCGGCTCCGTAGAGACGCACCAGGTCCGCGCGCTCGTCCTCCGTCGATGCGATCAGCAGATCCGCCTGGGCCGCGATCTCCTTCTCGATCTGGATCCGCAGCGCGGGTTCGGGCCGCGCGCCGGCGGCCAGCGTCTGATTCTTGACCAGGCCGAGCGTGTGCGCGACATGGGCCCACCCCGTGGCGAGCCGGGGCCGCAGCAGGCAGGCCACCACGCCGGACAGCCAGTAATGGGAGAAGAGCAGGTCGTACGTCATGTCCTCGACGACGGCGAACTGCTGGATGCGATTCGCAAAGCCGGGCACCTCGGCGTACAGGGAGTACTTGTCGAGATCCTGGCCCGCGGGCAGGTAGATGACACGCGACAGGGGCGTCAGCTGCTCGAACTCCGGATCCGAGGGCGTGCATCGGGTGAAGATGTCGGTGGCGATCCCGCGCTCGCTGAAGGCGGTCGCGATCTCGTGGACGTACACGTTGAGGCCGCCGTTGGCGTTCTGGCCAGGCGAGGCTGTGGGCGAGGTGTGCATGGATATGACCGCGATCCGCCTCGGAACGCGGTCGGAGATCAGACGGGTGTCTTCAGCCACGGTATGCCGATCTCGCGTCGAGCCAGCGTCGCGTGACGCAGACAAAGCCGGAACGAGAGACCGGCAAGCAACGGCCCATAACCGTTTAAACCTACGAGGGATCGCGGTATTCCCGTATGAACCGGGCGCCGGACGGTGGATATGATTGGCGCTAGATGCGGGTTTCCAGAGGCTTGCTGCTGATGGTGGGCGTGCCGGCGTTCTTCATCCAGACGGCCCTCACGACGCTGGCCGACTCCTCACCGTCGCCGTCGCCGAGCTCGACCGCTAGCGGCGCGACCACGCTTCCTGGCGACCCGAATAAGGGCGCGACGCTGTTCGCGCAGAACTGTGCAACCTGCCACGGCGCCAGCCTCGAGGGCGGCATCGGCGCGGTGCTGAACCCGATCGAGAAGCTGCCAGGCGTTGCGAATACGCTTGACCCAACCTTCTTGATCGACATCATCACGAACGGACGCACACCCCAGGCTGGAGACCCGAAGCAGACCCCAATGCCCGCGAAAGGCGGCAACACGAAGCTGACAGACCAGGACGTCAGGGACCTGGCCGCCTACATCATTCAGCAGAACCGGGCGCCGGGTGGCGGCGCGCTCTCACCGAACGAGCTCGCCAAGCGCACGATCCTGTGGGTCAGCATCGCGATCATCGCGATGGGGTTCATCACCTACCTGCTCGCGGCGTACAACATGCGCTGGATCGCGCGCCGCGCGGCGGCCCGAAAGAAGTAGCCCAGGCCGCCCCCCTCTACCCGACTCCGACCGGCGGGTCTCCGCGCGTCCTCATTCTTTTCAGTGACACCGGTGGCGGTCACCGCGCGGCGGCGCACGCGCTGACCGAGGCGTTGCGCCTGCTCGACCCCACGTGCGCCGTGGTAGTCGCCGACCCGCTGATCGGCGAGGGTCCGGCCATCGTGCGCCGGCTCGCGTCCCTCTACTCGCCGGTGATCCGGCGGTCGCGTGCCGCGTGGGGCGCGGTTTATCACTCGAGCAACACGCAGCCGACATTCGCCGCGATCCGCGCGGTGTTCGGTCCCGCGGTGCGCGGCGTCTTGCGTGAGCTCATACGCCAGCACGACCCGGACGTCGTCCTTTCGGTGCACCCGCTGCTCAACCACGTGGCGCACCAGGCGATCCGCACCAGCGGACGGCCGCGGGCGCTCATGACGGTCATCACCGACCTGGTCGACTTCCACCGCGGTTGGACCTTCAGCCAGGCCGACCTCGTCGTCGCGCCCACCGAGAGAGCACGCAGGGTCGCGCTTCGCCGCCGGGTGCCGCCCGACCGCGTCAAGCTGCTCGGCCTTCCCGTCGACCTTCGCTTCCGGCCCCCAGCGCCTGGCGAGAAGCAGGCGCTGCGCAGGCGGTTTGGGCTGGACGAGAACAGGTTCACGGTGCTTGTGATCGGCGGCGCGGCGGGCGTCGGCCACCTCGCCGCGCAGGTCCGCGCCCTCGCGCTCGAGTCGCATCCGTGGCAGCTGGTCGTGGTTTGCGGTCGCAACGAGAAGCTGCGGCGGCGACTGCTCGAGATTCCGGTGGCCACGCCGATGCTGATCGTCGGATTCGTCGACTTCATGCCCGAGCTCATGCGAGCCTGCGACCTCGTCGTGACCAAGGCTGGACCCGGCGCCATCGCCGAGGCCCTCGCCACCCGGCTGCCGCTCGTCATCACGGGGTTCCTTCCCGGACAGGAGTCGCCAAACGTCGATTTCGTGGTCGAGTCGCGCATCGGATTTTTTGCGCCCAAGGAGAGCGACCTGCTCGACGAGGTCCGGGTGCTCGCCGAGGGCGGGCCGACGTGGCGCGAGATGTCCGCGAACGCCGAGGAGCTGGCGCATCCCTACGCGTCGTCGGACATCGCGCGTGAGTGCCTTCTGCTGGCGGCGCGCTACAGGGCGTCGGAGCAGGCGAGCCGGTAAGGGCACAGCCGGCACCGGCGCCGTTCGGGTTTCGACGGAAACCGTCCGGCCCTGATCCCGTCCGCGACCTCGGTGCCTTGCGCCTCGGCCTCGCGCACCAGCCCAGCGGCGTTGCCGACCTGCACCGACTCGCCTGACGCAAGGTAGACGACCTCAAGGTCGAGCGGCTCGAGCTGCATCGCGGCGGATGCTCCAAGCGCGTACAGGGCCACCTGCAGGTCGCGCTTCCGACGCGCGATCGGCCGGCCGCTCTTGTAGTCGATGATCTTCCAGCCGGCTTCGGTCTGGTCGATGCGGTCGATGACGCCGCGCAGGCTCCAGCCGTCGACCGCGACCTCGAAGGGCTGCTCCAGGTACGCCGGGGCCCCGTCGAGGCCGCCGCGCGCGCGAAAAGCCTCGAGCTCCGCCGCGCCGTTGCGCCTGAACGCGGGGGCGCGACGCGGATCGGGGAACGGAACCGTTCGCCAGACGTCCTTGTGGATCGAGCGAAGCGCGGCCGCGGTGACGTCCTTACCGCCGCGTCGCATCTCGCCCGCGCGCCGGAGCACCTCGTGCAGGATCACACCGTGCACCGCCTCGGCGCTCTGCACGACCGGCAGCTGCCGGACATGCCGGTACCAGTACTGGCGCGGGCAGTCGTCGTAGGCGGCGATTGCGCTGTAGGAGAGGTGCACGATGCCCCGATGCTCAGTCGGGTGCTCGACCGGCGGCTCCGACGCGACCGTTTCAAATTCTCGCTCGACCACAACGTTGGCCCCCACCGCGCGCACCTCGTCCAGGAATCGCGAGGGGCGCCAGCGCCGCCCGCCCTCGTAGTGGGTCGCGTGGGTCAGGTAGAGAAGGCGCCGGGCGCGCGTCATCGCGACGTACAGAAGCCGCCGCTCCTCTGCGACCACGTCCTCGCGTCCGCGCACCAGCGGTTCGAGCACCGTCGCGGGAAGCTCGAAGCGCGGCGAGCGGCCCGTCTGCGGAAGCCGGCCTTCGACCATTGACGGAACGAAGACCGCGTCGAACTCCAGCCCTTTCGACTGATGGATCGTCATGATCTGGACCGCGTCGCCCACGTTCTCGGGCGCGGGTTCCTGGTCCTCGCCCGAAAGGAGCACGAGGTCGAGGTGACGCATGTACGCCTCGAGCGAGTGGTCGGATGACGTTTCGCAGAACTCGGCGATGTTGTCGGCGAAGCGGCTGACGTTCGCCGTCGCTGGATACCTGGACTGCTCCATCAGCTCGAAGAAGAGGTCGCGCACATCGAGCGTCTTCGCGACCCCAGCAAATCGTTCGAGCAGGGGCTGCAGAGCAGCGGCCGCCGGCCGCGCGAGCGCGACGAGGTCCGACGGGTCGCGCATCACTCTGAGCATCGCGATCACGTCCCTGACCTCCGGCCGATCGTGGAATCCGTGCCCCCCGATGACGACGTGAGGCACCTGGCGCGCGGCCATCTCTGTCGCGACCGGACGCGCGATGGCGTTGGTACGGCACAGCACCGCGATCGCGGTCACCGGCACGCCCGAGCGAACAAGTCGCGCGGCTTCGGCGGCGATCGCCTCTGCTTCCGAGGCGCCGTCCTCGAACCGCCAGAGCTCGATGCGGGGCCCGGCGGCCTCCGACCTCAGCTGCTTGGTGAGGCGGTCCGCATTGTGCGCGATCAGTCCGGAGGCGGCGGTCACGATCCGGCGCGTGCTGCGCCGGTTCTTGCCCAGCGTGACCGTGCGCGCGTTCGGGAAGCTGCGGGTGAAGCGGTCCAGGCTCGCGCGCGATGCGCCGCGAAACCGGTAGATCGATTGGTCGTCGTCACCCACGATGAATGGATCGGCGCGCGCCGCCAGCAGCTCGACGAGACGCTCCTGCGCCAGGTTCAGGTCCTGGTACTCGTCCACGAGCACGTGCGGAAAGCGAGCCGCGTAGCGCTCGAGAACTACGGGATTCTTCTCGAACAGCCTGACCGCAAGAAGCAGCAGGTCGTCGAAGTCCAGGACGCGCTGCTTGCGGCACTCCCTCTCGTACGCGCGGAACAATCGGACGGACGCACGCATCAACGCCGCACGCTCGGGGTCGTCCGCCGCTGCCGTCCATGCGGCCAGGCGCTCGAACGGGACGAGCTCCTGCTTCATGCGCTCGAGCATCTGCAGGACAGGAGACACGAGATCGTCGGGGCGTTCGTCGCCGGTGAGCGCTGCATCGCCGATGCTCCACATCAGCTCCCGGGCGAGGATCCAGCGGTCGGCGCCCATCAGGATGCGGAAGCCAGGGCCGACCCCAACCGAGCGGCCGTCCTCCCGGAGCCATCCAAGCGCGATCGAGTGAAACGTCCCGACCGACGGGGCCGGTGCGTCGATTAGCGTCTCGATTCGCTGCCGCATCTCGTTGGCGGCACGCTCGGTGAAGGTCATGACGAGGATCGACCCTGGAGACGCGCCCGCCGCCACGAGGCGCCGGAATCGCTCGGCGATCACCGCGGTCTTGCCCGTACCGGCGCCCGCCACGACACGGACGGGTCCGCCGCCCAGGGCGGCCGCGGCGAGCTGCTCGCGTCCGAGCTTCTTCACTGCGGGGTTGGCCGCCCGATCCGCACGCGCAGGGTCCTGACCTTTCTCCCAAGCTCGGGCCGGTTGAGGCGGGCGATGATCGTCTCGGAGTCGAGCCTCAGCTGATGCGCGAGCGCCGGGCTGGACGTGGTGACCAGGAGAGTGCCCGCCCGGAGCTCCACCTCGTCGCACAAACGGGCCACGTCCGGCCCGAGCAGGACCCGAAATGCGACCGCCACCTGACTGCCCAGCAGACGCGCCCCACCGGGCTGGCGCCGGAGGATGCGCGGCAGAATATTGCCCAGCTTATCCACAGGCCGCGATCCTGCCCTGCGCGACGGTCCAGACCATGGCATTGGCTATGAGTTCGGGAGGAAATGGGCCGGCCTCGACCGAGGTGATGATCACCTGGCCGCCGGCCGCTACCTCGCCGAGGAGCGCGGCGCGGCGGTCGCCGTCCAGCTCCGAGAGGACGTCGTCCAGCAAGAGCACCGGCCGCTCGCCCGTACGGGACTCGATCAGGCGCGCCTCGGCCAGTTTCAGGCTCACCACGGAGGTGCGCTGCTGACCCTGGGAGGCGAAGGAACGGGCATCGTGCCCGTCGAGCAGGACACGCAGATCGTCACGGTGTGGACCCAGCGTTGTCGAGCCCCGGCGAAGATCTTCCGGGCGTGAGTTATGCACAGCTTCGGCGAAGTTTTCCGGAGGGCCGAGATAGGTCACCTCGAGGCGTTCCCCGGCTGCAATTCGGGCATGGCAGCGTGCGGCTTCCGGTTCCAGCTGGCGCACCGCTTTGG
>DATKFA010000410.1:0-6375 GCA_035511715.1 Candidatus Acidiferrum sp.
TGGAAAAGGCACAGCGTGCCTGACGTACGTCAGGTCGACCTGCTTCCGCGCCTCGGCGCATTCGCGCGGCTCCTTCACGATGCCGGCCTCGAGGCCGGGCCCCGTCGCCTGACCGATGCGACGCGCGCGCTGGGCTGCATCGACCTCAAGAAGCGCGACGACTTTCGGAATGCGCTCCGCTCCGTTTTCGTCAGCCGGAAAGAAGAGATCGTGACCTTCGAAGCCGCGTTCGACATCTTCTGGTCACCGCCGGACCCGCGCGCGTCAGCCGGCCTCATCCCAGGTCGCAGCCGACCTCTCGCGATGTCACCCGAGCGGGCACGGATATGGGCCAACGCGCTCGGCCTCAACACGTCACAGATGAATCGTGAGCAGGATCCCAAGGAGTTTCCCGCCAGCTCGAGCGGCTACAGCGCCGAGGAGCTGCTGCGGCACAAGGACTTCGAAGAGATGACCTGGGAGGAGACGGAGCAGGTGCGGCGGCTTCTACAGCAGGCGCCGTGGCGGGTCGCGGTACGACGTACCCGGCGGCTCCGCCCGTCTCACGCCGGAAGCATCGACCTCAGGCGCTCGGCGCGACAGGCGATCCGCTCCAGCGGCGAGCTGATGGCACTGTTCCGCCGCAAGCCGCGGGTTCGCAGGCGGCCGTTGGTGCTGATCTGCGACGTGAGCGGTTCGATGGAGCGGTATTCGCGGCTGCTCATGATCTTCGCCCACGCCATCGCGCGCCGCGAAGACCTGGAGGCGTTCGTCTTCTCGACCCGGCTGACGCGAATCACTCGCCTGCTCCGCCATCGCGACCTCGACCGCGCGCTCGAATCCGTGAGCAAGGGCGTGCATGACTTCAGCGGCGGCACCCGAATCGGCGATGCGCTCGGCGATTTCAACCGGAAGTGGGCTCGGCGCGTGCTCGGGCACGGTGCGGTCGTGCTCATCGTCAGCGACGGCTGGGACCGCGGCGATCCCCAGCATCTCGTCGCCGAGCTCGTCCACCTGCGCCGCTCGTCGCATCGATTGATCTGGCTCAATCCGCTTCTTGGGTCTCGCGGCTACGAACCGCTCACGCGAGGCATGGCCGCGGCGCTGCCGCACTGCGACGACTTCCTTGCCGCGCACAACGTCGCCGCGCTCGAAGATCTCGGCTCGCTCCTGGCTTCTCTGGATTCGAGGAAGTCGCGATGAGAGAGGTCCTCGACGAGCTCAACCAGTGGACGCGTGACGGCGAGGAGGTCGCCATCGCGACGGTCGTCGAGACATGGGGGTCGAGCCCGCGGCCACTCGGCTCCAAGATGCTGGTCACCCGGTCGGGCAAGATGGCCGGCTCCGTATCCAACGGATGCATCGAGGGTGCGGTGTTCGAAGAGGCGCAGAAAGTCCTCAAGACCGGTGAGCCCAAGCTCGCCGCGTTCGGCGTCGCCGACGACGTCGCGTTCGAGGTCGGGCTCGCGTGCGGCGGCCACATCGAGGTTTTCATCCAACCCCTGACCTCCGCTCACGAAAAGCTCATCGGCATGCTCAACCGCAACGAGGCGGCGACGCTGCAGACCAACCTCGTCACGGGCGAGACGGACGCGGCGCGGGGACTGCCGTCCGGCACCGAGCTCGCCAGGCGGGACGGCGACCTCTTCATCGAGCCGCTGCGCCGGCCTGCGCACCTGGTGATCATCGGCGCCATCCACATCGCGATCCCGCTGCACCGCCTGGCGAAGCTGATGGGCTATCGCGTCACGGTCATCGATGCGCGCGCGAAATTCGCAACCAAGGAGAGATTTCCAGACGCCGACGAGCTTATGGTCGCGTGGCCCGACGAAGCGATGGCGAAGATCGCGGTCGATCCTTCGACCTACATCGTCATCCTCACGCACGATCCCAAGTTCGACCTGCCTGCCCTGCGCTCCGTGCTGCGCAGGGGGGCGGGCTACATCGGCGCGATCGGCAGCCGCAAGACGAACGAGAAGCGTTTCGCCGCCCTGCGCAAGGAGGGTTTTTCCGAGGACGACATCGCCGAGATCCATGGTCCCATCGGCCTGGACCTCGGTTCACGCGCTGCGGAGGAGACCGCGCTTGGCATCCTCGCCGAAGTCACCGCGGTCAGGTTTGGGGGTTCAGGAATTTCTATGCGAGCGGCGCCCCATCCCCGGCCTTCGGCCGGGACTTCCCCATCAATGGGGAAGACTGCCTCTGCCTGAAGCGCCGCGCCTTCGCCCGGTTGCCACACGACTCCATGCTGCACCAGGTGCTCGAGTGGTTCCTGGAGCGGTCGAAAAACACCCAGCGACACTTGTCGTCGGTGCAGAGCTTGAGTCGACCCCAGCTCTCGTCCTGCATCGCTGAATAAAGGGTCGCGACCAGGCGCCCCATCGCGCCGACAGCCCCGGTCGCCTCGGGCTCCAGCCGCGGCTTGCCGTCACGGCCGAACCGCATTCGTAAACCGCTTGCGCCGGCCGCCTCGTTGAGCGTCGCGACCTCGACGGGGTAGACCTTGCGGCCGTTGTTGCCGCCGATCACCGCACGCATCGCCTCCCGGACGGCGATGGCGTGCTTGAGGTCTGAATCGTTTACGGGTTCTTCGGCACGCATGAGGCTGTTTGCAACCAGCCACGAGCGCAGCGTGTTTGGATCCCTGAGCTCCTCAGTTCCGGGCAGGACGTCCAGGGTGTTGACGAACGCCTGGACCAGCCCGAGATCGCCGGCCGCTCTTTCCCGCTCAGACATCGAGTGTTAGTCTACGCGTAACCATAAAAGTCGCAATATCGGTTATAATAACTGGCATACGCAATTAGCTGGTTAGGAGGCGAGATGAACCCGTATATGAACGAGGAGATCATGTGGCAGCGGCTCAAGGACATGCAGCGCGAGGCGGAGAACAGCCGGCTGTTCGTCCGGGGCACCCTGCCGGCGCTGGCCCTGATGGCTTCGCTGCTGGCCCGCCGCGCCTGGTGGCTGGCCGGGTTGGCGCTCCGGCGCGCCCCGCGCCGCTCGGCGCTGCGAGTGGTCGATTCCCACTCCGACAACGCCAGCCGGGTGGCGTGACTAAGCCGCTAGCCCCTTGAGGACCGAGACCTGTTCGGCGTCGGGCCCGCCACCTGCGCCGGGGACCTCGAGGATAAAAGGCAGCTTGGCCAGTCGCGGTTCGTGGAGCAGCGCCCTGAAGCCCTCCTCGCCGATCTGACCATCGCCGATGTTGGCGTGGCGGTCGCGGTTGGAACCGAGACCCGTCACGGAGTCGTTGCAGTGGATCACATCGACGCGGGATAGGCCGATGAGCTTGTCGAGCTCATCGATCGTCTTCTTGACCTCCGCGGCGTTGCGCTCGTCATAACCCGACGCAAATGCGTGGCATGTGTCGAAGCACACCGCCACCCGCTTGTCGTTGTCGAGCGCGCTCAGCATCTGCGCGATCTCTTCGAAGCGCGCGCCCACGCATCCGCCAAGACCCGCGTTGTTCTCGATGAGCAGCCGCGCCGATTTTGGATCAGCTCGTTCCAGCACCTTCCTGATGTGCTCGGTGATCGATGGGAGGCGCGCTTCGAACCCGGCGCCCTTGTGCGATCCCGTGTGAAATATGACGCCGTCGACGCCAAGGTCGTCGGCCGCCTTCAGGTAGCCGGCGAGCGTGCTCTCCGACCGCTGGCGCAGCGTGGGGTCGTCGCCCGCGAGGTTGATCAGGTAAACGGCGTGAAAATAGAAAGGCGGCTTGCCGAATTTCGCCTTCGCTTCCTTGAAGGTCGCGATGCGGTTTTCGTCGAGCTTCGGCGATCCCCAGAATCCCGGGGGGGTAGGGTGAACCTGTATGGCTTCCGCCCCCATCGCCCTGGCTCGCTCGTATGCCAGGTGGAGGCCACCGGAGGAGTCGACGTGAGCACCAAGAATCGGCATTCAGGAGAGGGTAATTCGGGTCCCATCTGGCATGCTGAGCCGCCTATGTCCGTCTTCGTCATGGGGGACCTCGACCTTCCTGTTCGCGGCCGCACTTATCGCGAGCCTGAAGGTCCGCACTCGATGGTCGTTCGCGGAAAAGACCTCGACGCGGCGCTGCAGCACCTCGTGTCGCGAAACGACTGCAGGTCGGTCGCGGTCGTCGGTCTTCCCGAGCAGGTGCCTGACCTCACGCCGCTACTCGGCCGCCGGCTGATGCTTGTCGACGGCGACAGCGGCAGGCTTCGCGATTTCGCGGAGGTTGCTATCCGCGCGGGGATAGAGGTCGAGTGGATCCGCTCCGCACGGCCGCCGTTCGAGCGTCTGGCGGCGGCGCTGCTTCCGGTCGGAGGAATCATCCTGGCCGCTGGCAGCAGCTCGCGCATGCCGGGCTCGCAGAAGCTGCTGCTCGACATCGATGGCGTGCCGATGGTCCGCCACGTGCTCGAAGCCGCGTCGGAGGGCGGCTGTCATCAGACCGTCGTCGTGTACGCCCAGGACGACGTGCAGCGGGCCGTCGACGGTCGCGCCGAGACCGTGTTCAACCCCAAGTCAGCAACGGGGATGGCCTCGTCTCTGCGCGTCGGGCTGAAGGCGCTGCGCCCGGAGATCGAGGGTGCAATGGTCCTGCTCGGAGACCAGCCGCTGGTCGGCTCGCGCACGGTGGCGACGCTCCTGCGCGCGTGGCGGCGCGAAGGATCGCGGCCGGCGGTCGCGGTTGCGCAGGAGGAAGATGGTTGGTCTCCGCCGGTGGTATTGGCGCGCGAGATGTGGCCCCAGCTGCTTGCCCTACGAGGAGACGCGGGCGCGCGGCAGGTGCTCCACGGCCGGCCCGAGCTGCTCGACATCGTGCCGGCGCCAGGGCGCGCCGACGACATCGACACGCCCGACGACTACGCCAAGATCGTCCGGCTGTTCCCTCGCCGGAGGCCCCGCCAGCGCGCCTAGCAGGTCGTTAGCATTGGTGCTAGTGATCGCTCTAGGAGTGCTGGCTTGAACGATCCCAACCGGCCGCCATGGGTGCGCTCGGGTGAGTACGAGGACATCCTCTACGACACCTGGGACGGCATCGCCAAGATCACGATCAACAGGCCGGAGGTTCGCAATGCCTTCCGCCCGACCACGGTTTTCGAGATGTCGCGCGCGTTCGAGGTGGCGCGCGACGACCCGAAGATCGGCGTCGTCATCCTGACCGGCGCTGGAACCGAGGCTTTCTGCTCGGGCGGTGACCAGCGGATACGCGGGGACGACGGCTACGTCGACTCCAGGGGCACGGGCCGTCTCAACGTTCTCGACCTGCAGGTTCAGATCCGGCGGCTCCCGAAGCCCGTCATCGCCATGGTCGCCGGTTACGCGATCGGCGGCGGCCACGTCCTGCACGTCGTCTGTGACCTGACGGTGGCCGCCGACAACGCGCGATTCGGCCAGACAGGTCCGCGCGTCGGCAGCTTCGACGGCGGCTACGGCGCGGGCCTGCTGGCCCGGATCGTCGGTCAGAAGAAGGCGCGCGAGATCTGGTTTCTCTGCGAGCAGTACGACGCGCAGCAGGCGCTCGACATGGGCCTCGTCAACAAGGTCGTGCCACTTGCCGACCTCGAGAAGGAGACCGTCGCGTGGTGCAGGCGCATGCTCGAGCTCAGCCCGCTTGCGCTGCGCATGCTGAAGGCCGGGCTCAACGCGGCGGACGACGGCCTCGCGGGCATCCAGCAGCTGGCCGGCGACGCCACGCTCCTCTACTACCTGAGCGAAGAGGCGCAGGAAGGCCGGGACGCATACGTCCAGAAACGCAAACCCAACTTCGCAAGGTTCCCCAAGCGTCCCTAGCCCAGGGCGCGTGTGGTGGTCGGCTGTGCGGCCGGCCACGCTGGCGGCGTCGGTCGCGCCAGTCCTGACCGGGACGGCCGTCGCGCTCGACCAGGGCGGCGTGCGGTGGGGAGCAGGCGTCGGCGCGCTCGTGGTCGCCGTCGCGATGCAGCTCGGCGTCAACTTCGCCAACGACTACTCCGATTTCGTCCGCGGCGCGGATGCGGTGCGGGTTGGACCGGTGCGCGCCGCGTCGTCTGGCGTGGTCCCGCCCGAGCACGTGCGCTGGGCCGCCATCGGCGCGTTTGGACTCGCGGGCGTTGCGGGATTGCTCCTCAGCCTCGCGGTCGACCTACGCCTGCTGGTGGTGGGCGCAGCGTGCTTGCTCGCAGGGTGGCTCTACACCGGCGGGCCAAGACCGTACGGCTACGTGGGCCTGGGTGAGGTCTTCGTCTTCCTCTTCTTCGGTCTCGTCGCGACTGCCGGCACCGTGTACGTCGAGACCGGACGCGTCACGGCGCTCGCCGTGTGGATGGCTTGCGCGATGGGATTCCTTGCGACGGCGATCCTGGTCCTCAACAACCTCCGCGACATCGACACGGATGCGGCCTCGGGCAAGCGCACGCTTGCAACTCGCATCGGCCGAACGAGAAC
>DATKFA010000411.1:0-11888 GCA_035511715.1 Candidatus Acidiferrum sp.
TCGTGGAGCTGAACGAGGCCTTCGCGTCGCAGTCGCTGGCGTGCATCCGGCTGCTCGGCCTCGACGAGGAGCGCGTCAACGTCAACGGCGGCGCGATCGCCCTCGGCCATCCCCTAGGGAGCAGCGGAGCTCGCCTCGTGAGCACGCTCGTGAGGGAGATGCAGCACCGCAACGCGGAGTACGGCCTCGCCACCATGTGCATCGGCGTGGGGCAAGGCATCGCGTCGATCTGGCAGGCGATCTGACTCTTTTGCCGCGTTTGACGCCAAAGGCATTGAATTCAGAAAGGATTCCGGCCGTTTGGCGCCAGAAGCCCCAAATCCGCTGAGCCAACGCGACCCCGAAGCAGTCCGGTCGATGTTCGACCGGATCGCCCGCCGCTACGACCGCGTGAACACGGTGCTGTCCGTCGGCACGGACAGTGGGTGGCGGCGACGTGCCGCGCGGGAGACGGGAATCCGACCCGGCGGCTCAGCGCTCGACGTCGCGTGCGGGTCGGGCAAGCTGACCGCCGAGCTCGCCAAGATCGCCGGGCCGCGCGGGCGCGTCCTCGGACTCGATTTCAGCGCCGGCATGCTCGAGATCGCCCGGCGCACTCATCCCGCGCTCGAGCTCATCGAGGGTGACGCGCTGAACCTTCCCTTCGACGACGCCAGCTTCGACGCCGCGACCATCGCGTTCGGGCTCCGCAACCTCGCGGACCCGGTCCGCGGTCTCCGGGAGATGGCCCGGGTGGCGAAGAAGGCCGTGGTTCTCGAGTTCGTGCGCCCTCCGAGTGGCCTGGTCGGGGGTGTCTATCGGATCTACCTGCGCACGGTGCTGCCCGCGGTCGGCGGGCTGCTGTCCGGCGCGCCTACCGCGTACCGCTACCTGAGCGAGACCGTCAACTCCTACCGCACACCGGGAGAGCTCGGCGACATGGCGATGCAGGCAGGGTGGTCGGAGGTGCGCTTCATCCCGCTCGCGATGGGAACTGTGGGTTTGCTGTCAGGACTCTCGATCGACCGCTGACCGCGCCAGGCCGACCAGCGTCGGCCTCAGCCCGTCGAGCTCCACAGCCTCGAGCTCCCGCACCGCCGCCTCGACGAGCGCCTGAGCTTCGCGGCGAACCCTGGTCAGCGCGTCTGTGGCGTTGACCAGCTCCGTGACGCGCCCGACCTCGGAGTCGCCCAGCGTCCCGGCGAGCAGCCGCCGGACCTCCGGGCCGACGTCTCGGTCTTCGGCGGCGTAGATGAGGGGCAGCGAGAGGACGCGCTGGCGGATGTCGAGTCCGAGCGGCTTGCCGGAGCTCGGGCTGAAGTCGACCATGTCGTCCGCCATCTGGAACGCGGTGCCGAGCAGCTCGCCGAAACGCCGCAGCGCGCCGACGACCTCGGGCGACGCGTCCGCGATGAGAGCGCCTGAGGCACACGCCGCCGAGAACAGCGACGCAGTCTTGCCGCGGATCACCCGCAGGTACGACTCGCGGTCACCCGGATACGCGCCGCGCAGCGCGACGTCGTCGATCTGCGAAGCGCATATCGCCTCGAGCGCTTCCGCGATCGCCGCGGTGACCGCAGGGTTTCCCATCTCCGCTACAAGTCGCGTCGCCTTGGCGAAGTAGTAGTCACCCACCGCGATCGCGCGCTCCGGCCCTTCCGCCGCAGCGACCGTGGGCCGGCCGCGGCGATGCGTGCTCTCGTCGACGTAGTCGTCGTGGATCAGGGTCGCGTTGTGCAGCAGCTCGACCGCGGCTGCCAGCTCCGCCGCGCGAAGCGGGTCGTTCCGCGGACCGAGGGCGGCGGTGAGCTGCACGAGCCTGGGACGAAGCCGCTTGCCGCCGGCTTCGACCAGCCGCCTCATCGGCGCCGAGACGGGCTCCGGGTCGACCAGCAGCTGGCGCGCGAGCTCGGCTTCGACCAGCGCCTCTTGCGATCGCGCGAAATCGCCGTCGAGCTGCACCGCGATCTGCCGCTGGCGCGGACCGTCGAGCTCCACCGCGAACACAGACTGCCACCGGCCCAGCACCAGCTCGCCCTCCTCCACGAGGAGAGTCAGAAACGCGCTGAGCAGGATCTGGCGGCAGTGCGCGTGGCCGTTGACAGGCTCGTCGAGCGGGACGTCGAAGCGGCGCTCGAAATCGTCGTGCTCGTAGCCCGCGCCAACGGGCGCGAGGCGCTCGAGCATCGTCTCGAAGTCGCGCAGCAGCAGCGGCTCGTTCTCGTTGACCGCGAGGCCGACCGTGGTGTGCAGCGACTGGAGGTGCACGCGCCCGTTGCGCAGGCCCGAGCGGGCGATCTGGTCCCGGATTCGTTCGGTGAGATCGAAGAACTCGGTCGCGCTCGAGGACGTGAACCCGAGGCGCGCGCTGTTCAACGCGCGGCCCCGAGGGACTGCTGAAGGAGCACACGCGTCGGCGGTGCGGCCTGGTGCGAGGCCGCCGCAGAAGAGACGGTTTCGATGGCACGCGCAAACGCGACCTGCACCGCGAGCGGAGCGTGGTCGGCCAGCAGCCGCGAGCCGCGGGCCAGGCAAAGGTCACCCATCAGCAAGGTCGTCGGCGGCGCCGCTCGCGAGCCAAGGCCCTGCAGGCGCGTCCCGACCTCGATCAAAGCGGCGGCCAGGGCAAGCTTCTCCTGCACGCCGGGCTCGAAGTGCCGGACCGAGTCGAGGTACACGCGATACGTCTCCGAGAGCCCGTCCGTCCACAGGTCGTGCAGGCGATCGAGCTCGCGGTCGAGAAGCTGCACGCTCATGTGGGCTCGATCACGCTGCCCGCGAGCTGGCGGAAGGCGGACAGCGCCCGCAGGCACGACTCGTCGTCACGGGTCACGACGTAGTACAACCCGAATCCGAGCACGGTATTCAGGACGAGGGGCACGAGCACGTCGCGCGGCACGAGAAGCCGGACCCGGCCGTCCTCTTCGAGGCGGTCGAGCTGCTCCTGGATGACCTCGCGGTAGCGGGTGAAGAGCTCGGGGAGATACGCGCGCAGGCGTTCGGTTCGCGGCGCCTGGACGAGGAGGTCGAAGGCGGCCAGCTGCACGTCGCCGAGGCGCCGCAGCGAATCCCACAGCGACTCGACGCCGACCTCGAGGACCTCCAGCGGATCGGTCAGCTGGTTCAGGGTCCGGCGCAGCTCCTCGACCGATTTCGCGGTCAGGTGGCGCCAGGCTTCGACGAGAAGCTCGGACTTGGTGGGGAACCAGTACTGGAGGTTGCCGATCGCCACGCCCGCCTTGGAGGCGATGGCGCGGACGCTTGTGCCCGAGTAGCCGTTTTCGAGGAGGGAATCGGCCGCCGCGTGGATGATCTGGTCGCGGGTGCTCTCCGTCGCCGTAGCGATCCCCTGATGGGTCATACGTATGTACCAGCATACTGAGGGCCGAGAACTGACTGGGGCATGGTCGTGGCGCCGTGCGGAGCATCGCCGCAGCCTTCTCGACGAAGCTCGTCGGCGATAATCGAGGCGGCGTGCGGAGCATCGCCGAAGCCTTCCCCAACCGACTGTGCGGCGTGCTGCGCACCGAGAACGCCGAAGCGGGTTTTCAGGCCTGCCTGGCCGCCATGGAAGCCGGCGTGCAATCGATCGAGATCACCAAGACCGTGCCTTCGTGCTTCGAGCTCATCAAGGGCCTCATCGCAACTACGTTCGGCCGTTACCCGGTCGGCGTCGGCACGGTGTGGGACCCGGGCGCGGTGAAAGAGGCAAAGGCCGCGGGCGCGTCGTTTGTGGTCACGCCCGTGGTGCTGCCCGAGGTCGCGGAGGCGTGCCGCCAGGAGGACATGCTGTGCGTGCTCGGCGCCCTGACTCCGAGCGAGATCTACCAGGCGCGGCTCGCCGGCGCTGCGCTCGTCAAGGTGTTTCCGATCGCTCCTGTCGGCGGCCCGCGCTACATCGAAGCGCTCAACGGCCCGCTGGGCGGCGTGCCGTTCTGGGTGTCAGGTGGCGTACCGATCGAGGAAGTCGGCGCGTATCTAAGGCTGGGCGTGAAGGTGGTCGGATTGACGGCGTCGCTGTTCCCGCCGGAGGCTCTTGCGCGGCGGGACATGGAGCGGATCCGGCAGAACGCCGAGCGAGCCGCGCGGTCCGCGGCGGAGGCGATCGGGGACTAGGCCGCTAACCGCACCCCACGTGGTAGTTGCACATCGTCGCCGTGATGTTCGAGTAGAGGTTGGACACCTGCTTGCCCGTGAGGAGCAGCATGATGATCACCACGAGGGCGATCAGGGCCAGGATGAGCGCGTACTCCACGAGCGCCTGTCCCTGTTGGGATCTCAGCCCGGTCAGCACCCCACGTGGTAGTTGCACATGGTGGCCGTGATGTTCGAGTAGACGTTGACGAGCTGAGAGCCGGTCGCGATCAACGCGATGATCACGATCAGCGCGATCAGGGCAAGGATGAGCGCGTACTCAACCATTCCCTGGCCCTTCTGCTTGTATGAAAAATGAATCAAGAGGCTGTACCGACCTGAGATCTTAACCGTCGAGCCGCCGATCCTGGTCGCTAATTCGCCGCAGGGCCTTCTCGACGACCGTCCGGACCATGCGCTTTCGCCAGAAGTGGCTCAGGTCGGCGTTGTCGAGCGGTTTGGCGGGCTTGAACGCCAGCTCGGCTGCTTCCCGGATGGTCTCGCCGTCCAGGCGGCGGCCTTTCAGGAACTCTTCAGCCGCAGGCGCCTCGAGCGGGTGGGACGCGACCGCGGAGAGAACGAGGTGGCAGCTCACGACCACGTCGCCGTCCATCCGCGCAGCCACCGCCGCGCCCGCGATCGGGAAGTCGATCGAGCCGCGCCGGCGGAGCTTGACGTAAGCGCTGCGGGTGTCCGCAGCGGCGCGCAGCCGCAGCTCCGTCACCACCTCGGACGGCCGCTTGGCCATGTACTCGATGCCGTCGTCCCTGTAGAGCGCAGCCACCGGCAGCTCTCGCTCGCCGTCCGCCCCGATCAAAGTGACCATCCCTTCCAGCGCGATCGCCATAGGCGCGGTGTCGGATGAAGAGACCGCCCAGCAGCGCGGGCTGCTCGGCGCGACCAGGCAGATGTCCCCGTCCTTTTTAATGCAGAAGCCCGCCGCCTTCCGCCACTCGTACGTCATGTCGTAGTAGTTGCAGCGCGTGTCGACGCAGAGATTGCCGCCGATCGTGCCGGCGTTGCGCAGCGGAGGAGAAGACACGAGACCCGCGGCTTCTGCGTAGCCGGAGAACCGGGCGGCCAGCTGAGGATCGCTTGCCGCTTCGGCGAGCGTAGTCCCGGCCGCTATGACGGCGAGCTCCGATCCATTGCTCGAGCCGGTGGGCAGGAAGTCGAGACCGATCAACGTGTCGACCTCGAACTGCCGTCGCTTCAGCTTGGGATACAGGTCTGTGCCGCCGGCCACGAACATCGCGCGCGGACCCGCGTCGGCGGCCATGCGCGCCGCCTCGCGGGCGTCCTTCGGCCGCAGGTACCTAAAGCGCGGAAGACGCAGCATTCAGTAAGTCCCTTCCTGGTGCGCGAAGCGCCCACTATCGAGGTCCTTTGGTGGCGGCTCGACCACGATGGCCGGGGGGTACGGAATCGGAGGGAACCGCGGCGGTCCGTACCGCGGATCCTCACCTTTCTGTTTGCGCCGCAGCGCCTCGACGATTTTCTCCGGCGTGACGGGGATCTCGTCGATCCAGACACCCAGCGCGTCATAGACGGCGGCGCACAGAGCCGGCGGGACGGGGAGCAGCGGTCCTTGCCCGGCCTCTTTCGCTCCATACGGACCCTCGCGATCGATCGTCTCGACGATGAACGTCTCGACCTCCGGCATGTCCAGGAACGTCGGAGACTTGTACTCGAGCATCGACGGCCACTTGTGCAGGCCCTTGCGAAAGACCTGCTCCTCCATCAGCGCCTCGCCGAGGCCCATGTAAACGCTGCCCTCCACCTGGCCCTCGACGAGGAGAGGGTTGATGGCGCGCCCCACGTCGTGCGCGATCCACACCTTGTTGACGCTGACCAGTCCGGTGCGCGGGTCTGCGTCGAGGTCGACCACGCACGCGGAGTAGCTGTACGCGGGACTGGGCCCGACTCCCGATCCTTTATATGGGCCGGCGATCCTGGGCGGGGTATAGCTGCCCGCCGTTGTGAGCGTGCCGAAACGCGCCTCGCCCAGGACGCTCGCCTCTTCGAAGCTCACGTCCTCGAACCTCTTTCCTGCCGCCTCGACCGCCTCGACCAGGAGCGCGCGCATCTTTCGCGCCGCCTCGAGCGCGGCGTTGCCGGCCATGAAGGTCACGCGCGACGAGTACGAGCCGAGATCGATCGGCGTCGTGTCCGTGTCGGCGGTGACCAGGCGCACGTCCGAAGGCTGAAGGCCCAGCTCCTCGGCGACGATCGTCGCGAGCACGGAGTCCGATCCCTGGCCGATGTCCATGGCGCCGCAGAAAATCGTGGCCCCGCCCCGGTCGACTTTGATCTGCACCTCGGAATGAGGCATGTCGTTCCAGTAGATCGCGGTACCAGCTCCGGAGAGGTAGCTGGAGATGGCGAAACCCATTCCGTGGCCGGGCCGGCGCTCGCGGTGGTGGAACCCGGAGGCGTCGAGCACGCGCTGGGTGCACTCGGCGAGGCCGCACGATGTGATCCGGAGCCAGTTCACCGCTCGCGTATTCGGCTGGACGAAGTTGCGCCGCTTGAGCTCGACCGGGTCGAGACCAAGGTCGTGCGCGATCTTCTCGAGGTGCAGCTCCAGGCCAAATCTGGGCTGCGGCGTGCCGTGACCGCGCTTCGGCCCACATGGAGGCTTGTTGGTGAAGACCCGGCACCCCTCGAAGCGATAGGCGGGGATGTCGTAGGTGACCGTCTGCAGGGCGCCCGTATAAAAGGTAGAGGCGACTCCGTATGACCCGTAGGCTCCGCCGTCGAGCGCGGTGCGGAAGTGCATGGCCGTGATGCGGGCGCCTTCGTCGACGCCGGTGCGCACCCACATCAGCACCGGGTGTCGGCCCCGGTGGGCGTAGAAGACCTCCTCGCGCGTCAAAGTGCACTTGACCGGCCGTCCGGTCAGCATCGCGAGCTTGCACACGATGATCTCGTGCGCGAACGGGTCGGTCTTGCCCCCGAATCCGCCACCGTGCGCGGCGCCGATGACGCGGATGCGGTGCATCGGCAGCTCGAGGACTTTCGACAGCGCGCGGTGCACGTAGTGCACGACCTGCGTCGAGGACCAGAGCGTGACCCTTTGGTCGACGTACGTGGCGACGGCGCTGTGCTGCTCCATCGGCAGGTGCGTGTTGCCCTGGTAGAAGAAGACGTCCTCGCGGACGTGCGTGGCGCGTTCGAATCCGCCTTCGACGTCACCGAACTCCAACGCGACGAACTTGTGGACGTTGTTCGGCCCGCCGTACTCCTGGATTCGCTCGTCCTTCGGCGTCGCCAGCGCCGCGTCGATCGACATCACCGGCTCCAGCACCTCGTACCCGACGTCGATCGCGTCACAGGCCGCGGCCGCGATCTCTTCCTCGGTCGCCGCGACCGCGGCGATCGGGTCGCCGACGTAGCGCACCTTCTCGTGCTCGAGAGCGCGCTCATCCTGCGTCACCGGGAGGATGCCGAACTTGATGGGCAGGTCGGCGCCGGTGATGACCGCGAGGACGCCGGGAATGCGGCGGGCCGCCGATGTGTCGATCGAAACGATGCGGGCGTGCGGGTGGGGGCTGCGGAGGATCTTGCAGTGCAGCGTGCGCGCGGGGAGCATGTCGTCCGCGTAGACGGCGCGTCCCGTGACCTTGGCCGCGGCGTCGACCTTCGGCAGCGGCTTTCCCACCACCCGAGTGTCCCGGCCGCGGAGACTCCTCGCATCTTCGCGTCCTGGGCTGCCGGGCGCATGCCCACCCCACGAAATCTGCGATTTCGCGGGGACCCCGGGCGGCGCTGAAGCCTGCGTCAAGGGGCCCGGCGCTGCGTCGTCACGCATCTAGCGATGCGCTCCTAGCCGCGCCACCCTTTCCTTGGCTCCGGCAGCCGATGCCGCGAATCTGTGTCGGATCTCCGCGACCAGGACACTCATCTCATCCGCCCCGCGGCGAGCTCGACCGCGTCGAGGATCTTGATGTAGCCGGTGCAGCGGCAGAGATTGCCGGCGAGCGCCTCGCGGATCTCGTCGCGCGTCGGCTCCGGGTTCTCTTCGAGCAGCGACCGTGACGTAAGCAATATTCCTGGTGAGCAGTAACCGCACTGCGCGGCTCCGAGCTCCGCGAACGCAGTCTGCAGCGGATGGAGATTCGATCCATCAGCCATGCCCTCGATGGTCGTGATCGATCGACCCTGCACCTGGATCGGCAGCGCCAGACAGCTCAGGTGCGGCTTGCCATCGATCAGCACCGTGCACGTGCCGCACTCACCGAGCTCGCAGCCGTGCTTTGTGCCCGTGAGCTGCATGTCCTCGCGCAGAACCTCGAGCAGGGTCTTGTGCACCGGGACGAGGAGCTCCCGCGTCTCACCGTTGACGTTCATCTGCAGGATGACGCGTTCGACGGCGCGCAAGATCTCGTTCCTCATCCGGTTTGGAGCATATCCCGCAGCGCCTCGGCGCAAGCCCAGAGGTCCGGTGCAACCCGGTGCGCGCGGCTCTCCGCAGGTTTGGGGTCGTCCGGGTGGACGAGGATCGTTTGCATTCCGAGGGCGAGCGCCGGTGCGATGTCGTTGTCCTCGCGGTTGCCGATGACGACGCATCGCTCTGCGGCCGCGCCGGCCCACTGCATCGCCATCTCGAAAACCGCTGGATGCGGTTTCAGGTGACCGGCGTCGACCGAAGTGATGATCCCGTCGATGAGGTCAGCCATCCCGAGAGCGCGGAAGTCGTCCCAGTAGCTGTCGGCGTCGCGCCAGTAGGTGTTGCTGGCGATGACGTTGCGCATCCCGAGCTCCCGAATCGCCTTCAACAGATCCTTGGCGCCCGGCAGCGGCTGGAACCGGTCGTCGATCGGTATGGCCATCGCGCGGCGGATGCGGGAGATGGTCTGGGCATCCGCCTGCAAGCCCTGGCGGCCGAGGCACAAGGTTATGAGCTCGTCGGCCTCGACCACCACAGGCGACTCCGTGGAGACGGTGCGGGCCTCGTCGCCCGGTTTGCTGCTGCGCAGCAGGTCGTCGACGAGCGCGTCGACGACCGCGGCCTCTTGCCCCGCCATCGCCGTTCGGACTCGAATCCGCCGCCCCTCGCCGTCCGCCTGGCGGATTGGCCACGAGTTCGGCCACAGCGTGCCGCCGACGTCGATCAGAGCGACTTCCAGGCGCCCGTCCAACGGTAGCTATCATCGCCTGCGTGTCGGGTCTCAGATGGCTCACGTCCGGTGAATCCCACGGACCACAGCTGACGGTCGTGATCGAGGGCCTGCCGGCGGGTCTCGAGATCTCGGAGGAGGACCTTCGCCGCGACCTCGCGCGCCGGCAGGGCGGGCACGGCCGGGGCGGCCGGCAGAAGATCGAGACCGACGTGGCCCGCATCGTCAGCGGCGTCCGCGGCGGGTTTACCATCGGCAGCCCGGTGACCCTGGTCCTGGAGAACAAGGACCACGTCAACTGGACCGCCCAGATGACCGCCTCGAAGGAAGGCTTCGAGCCCAAGGTGGTCACCCGGCTGCGTCCCGGACATGCCGACCTTGCCGGCGCTCTGAAGTACGGCCACACCGACATCCGCAACGTTCTCGAGCGCTCGTCTGCCCGCGAGACGGCCACGCGGGTGGCCGCGGGCGGCGTCGCCCGCAAGCTTCTCAAGACTTTCGGCGTCGAGGTCTTGAGCTTCACGCAGTCGATCGGGACGATCGACATCGGGTTCGAAGGCGTCGACCCCGACCTCCTGACCGAGCAGGACATCGAGCTTTCGCCGGTGCGGTGCCCCGACCCCGATGCGTCGCGGCAGATGGTGGCGCTGATCGATGAGGTCGGCGATCAGGGCGACACGCTTGGCGGCACCTTTCGCATCATCGCCCGCGGCTTGCCGCCCGGGCTCGGCAGCTACGTCCACTGGGACCGGAAGCTCGACGGCCGGCTGGCGCAGGCGGTGATGTCGATCAACGCGATCAAAGCCGTGGAATTCGGCGCGGGCTTCGAGGGCGCCTCGCGTCGTGGTTCGGAGTTTCACGACGAGATCGACTACGACGAGGGACGCTTCCGTCACCTGACCAATCGCGCCGGCGGCATCACCGGGGGCGTCACCAACGGCGAGCCGATCGACCTGCGTGTCGCGATCAAGCCGATCTCCACGATGAAAAAACCGATGATGTCGATCGACCTGCGCACCAAGGAGAAGACCGAGGCGCACTACGAGAGGAGCGACGTGTGCGTGGTGCCGGCGGCCGGTGTGATCGGAGAGGCCGTGGTTGCGCTGACGCTCGCCGAGGCGTTTCTCGAAAAGTTCGGCGGCGACTCGATGCAGGAGCTCGAGAGGAACTACCGCTCGTTCATGGAGTCGATCGCGCAATAACTCAGGGGCACAACGAGGCGGCCAAACCCGCGACCGCCGGCGCTCGCGGTTAACGAATCGAGTCAACGCCCGCGACTGCCGGCACTCGCGGGAAATGTTGCGGATCGTTAACTTGACTACGTGGGGTCGAAGCTCACATCGATGGCGAACGCGATCGAGCGTTTCGTGCCCGATGACTCAACCGTTGCGCTTGGCACCGCGCTCGAGGCGATGATCCCTTTTGCCGCCGGCCACGAGATCATCCGGCAGGGCCGGCGCGACCTCAACCTGGTCGGGCCGATCTCAGATTCGCTGTTCGACCAGCTCATCGGCGCGGGTTGCGTGCGCCGCGTCACCGCGGCGTGGATCGGCAACGTCTCTGAAGGTTTGGGGCACTGCTACCGGCGGGCGTGCGAGCAGAAGATCCCTCGCGCGCTGGAGATACGCGACCACTCCAACTTCTCCATCTCGCTCGCCCTCTGGGCCGCGGCGTGGAGCGTGCCTTACGTGCCCACTCGCACCCTTCTCGGCAGCGACATCCTGCGCACGAATCCCGACGTTTCCGTCGTCTGTGAGCTCGTCCACGTGAATGCCGTGCGCCCCGACGTCGCGGTCGTCCATGTGCAGCGGGCGGACGAGCAGGGACGCGCCCACGCGTGGGGCCCGCTCGGGATCACCGAGGAGGCGGGCCTCGCCGCCGACCACGTGATCGTCAGCTGCGAGGAGCTGGTCGAGGCGGAGGTCACGCTCAGCGACCCCAATCGAATTCTTTTTCCCGAGACCAAGGTCGTCGCGGTCGTACACGAGCCCGGCGGCGCGCATCCCTCGCCGGTGCAGGGTTATTTCAAGCGCGACCACGCGTTCTACCGCGGCTATGCCGATCGCTCGCGGTCGCGCGAGGGATACGAGGGGTGGCTGCATGAATGGGTCCTCGACGTCCCCGACCGCGCGAGCTATCTGCAACGGATCGATGTCGAGTCGCTCCGCATCCGGGAGCACCTGCCGTCGGTACCGGCGGACTTCGGCTTTGAGTAGCTATACCGCCCAGGAGATGATGGTCGCGGTCGCCTCGCGGGAGATCCGCGACGGCGACCTCGTCTTCGTCGGCATGCGCCTGCCCGTTCTTGCCTACGCGGTGGCGCGCAGCTCTCATGCGCCGGCTGCCCGCGGCCTGTTCGAGGTTGGCTTGATGCGCGACCGGCCCGCATCCGCGTTTCTCGGAACCATGGGGGATCCTTCCAACGTCACCGGCGCGTTGTGGGCCACGCGCATGTCCAACGCCATGGCGCTGATGGCCCAGGGCAACGTCGACCTTGGCTTCATCGGCGGTGCGGAGGTCGACCGCTTCGGCAACCTCAACACCTCGTACGTGGGCGATCCTGGGCAGCCGCAGGTGAAACTGCCGGGGAGCGGCGGAGGTGCTGACATCGCGATCCTCAGCCGCCGGTGGGTCACGCTGATGAGCCACGAGAAA
>DATKFA010000412.1:0-3612 GCA_035511715.1 Candidatus Acidiferrum sp.
GGCACGGGCATCGACGCCGCGATCGGTGTCGGTGACCTTCATGCCGCGCTGATCGCGGCGTGCGCGGTGCGCTGCCTGGGCGGTGAGTTCGTGGCGCGGCTGATGCCCCGCAACGACGAGGAGAAGAGCCTGGTGGCAGACGGCGTCCCCGCGGTCTACGGGCTCGCCGACCTGGCGCCGGCCGGCGACGTCGACGTCGCCGTCGCCGGGGTCAGCGGTGGCCCGCTCCTCCCCGGTATCACGTTCGGCAGCGGCTTCGCCGAGACCTCGTCGCTGGTGATGTCGAGCCGGTACGGCACGGTGCGGCGTCTCACGACAAGGCATGGAGCGACCGGATTAGCCGCATCCCGGTAGGGGTATCAATAGACGGAAGCAGATGAGCCAGAACGACCCTACGCAGTACCTTCCGCCGCCCCCGCAGTACCAGGGCGGCTCCGACATCCCGCCGCAGTCGCCATACCACTACTCGCCGGCTCCGCAGCAGCGAAGCGGCGGGGGGCTGTTGGGCTGGCTCGGTTCGGCGGCGCTCGCCGTCTGGGCGGTCGTCAAGTACGGCCTCTTGTTCGCGTTCAAGATCCCGGCCCTGGCGACTTTTCTTTCCGCGCTGCTGAGTATCGGGGTCTATTCGCAGATCCTGGGCGGCTGGACGATCGCGATCACCCTGGTGGTCATGATCTTCGTCCACGAGATGGGGCACGTGATCGAGATCCGGCGTCAGGGCATGGCAGCCACGGCGCCCATATTCATTCCGCTCCTGGGCGCCGCGATCTTTCAGCAGGGACACCCGACGACGGCCGTGAAGCAGGCGCAGATCGGCATCGCCGGCCCCATCGCCGGAACGATCGGCGCGACCGTCGCGTGGATCCTTTTCACCTCGACCCAGAACCCGGTCTTCCTGCTCGCCGCCACGATCGGCTTCTTCCTCAACCTGCTGAACATGCTGCCGGTCTGGCAGTTGGACGGGGCCTGGGTGCTGGCACCGGTTTCACCCTGGTTCCAGGTGCTCGGGCTGGCCGCGATCGCGGTGCTCGTCCTCTTCTTCCACTTCGTGAGCTTTCTCTTGATCCTCGTCGCCGTGTTGGGAATAAGCAGCGCGCGCGCGGCGTTTCGCAACGCCGGCAATCCCTACTACACGTCGGTCCCGGCTAACGCCAAGCTCGCGCTGGGCGCGGCCTGGCTCGGTCTGGTTCTGTACCTCGGTTTCATGAGCCTGCAGGCCGAGGGTTTGTTCGCGTCGCTGGCTCGGTAAACTACCCGCCTGGAGACACCCTTGAAAACACAGATTCACCCCACCTTCTACGAAGACGCCCTCGTCACCTGCGCGTGCGGCAACACGTTCCGCACGGGTTCGACGCGCCGTGAGCTCAAGACCGAGATCTGCTCCGTATGCCACCCGTTCTTCACGGGTACGCAGCGGATCGTCGACACGGGTGGACAGGTCGAGCGGTTCCGCAAGCGGGCCGAACGGGCTACCGCCCGCCGGTAGATGCCGACCCCGGAGGTAGGCGCTCCGGAGGCCTCGCCTAAAGCCAGATCGCAGCCGTTTTTCTATGGCGGCCAGGCCGTCATCGAGGGCGTGATGATGCGCGGCAAGAGCCACTACGCGGTGGCCGTGCGCTTGCCGAAGACCGGGGAGATCGTCGTCGACCGCGGCGAGTTGAAGGCGCCGATCTACACCAACCCGATCTGGAAGCTGCCGTTCGTGCGCGGCCTGGCCCTGATCGGGGAACAGCTTCACCTCGGAATGAAGTCCCTGATCTGGGCGGCCAACATGAACGCGAGCGGTCAGGACATCCAGATCGGCAAGAACGAGATCACCGGGTCGGTGGCGACCGCGGGCGTGTTTGCGCTCGTGCTCTTCATCGGCCTTCCGCTGTTTCTCGCGAGCGTCGCGGTGCACCGCAGCGGGAGCCTTGCCTTCGTGCTGGTCGAGGGCGTGATCCGGGTCGGGCTGGTCCTGGGCTACCACGCGGCGATCTCGCTGCTTCCCGACGTCCGCCGCGTGTTCCAGTACCACGGTGCCGAGCACAAGACGATCAACGCTTTCGAGTCTGGCTGGCCCGTCGACGTGCCCAACGTTCGTCGGGCGAGCACGCTGCACCCGCGGTGCGGCACGGGCTTCCTGCTGGTGGTGCTCGTCGTGAGCGTCGTCGTCTTCAGCATCGTGGCGCTTTTCCACCCCAACCTCTTCTGGCTGGTGGTCAGCCGCATCCTCGCCATCCCGCTCATCGCCGGCGTGGGTTTCGAGCTGATCAGGTTCATGGCCCGGCACCGCTACAACTCCATCGTCCGCGTTGCGCTGCTGCCGATCCTCGGCACGCAGAAGTTCACCACGCGCGAACCCTCCGACGACATGCTCGAGGTTGCGATCACCGCCTTCAACGCTGCGCGGGAGGGCGAGGAGGAGACGGCGGGAGCGGCCGCCTGACTTGATCGACCGACTGGAGGCGACCGCCCGCCGCTATCACGACATCGAGCAAGAGATGGCGCGGCCGGAGGTCGCCGTCGACCACGAGCGGCTGACCCAACTGGCGCGCGAGCAGCGCTCGCTGCGCGAGATCGTCCAGGCCTACGAGGCGTACCGCCGCGCCCGCGACGAGATGGACTCGGCGCGCGAGCTGCTGCGCCACGAGAAGGACGCCGAGATGCAGGAATACCTGCGCTCGGAGGAGCGCCGCGGCGCGGAGCAATCGGCCGAGCTCGAGGAGAGGCTGAAGGTGCTTCTGCTGCCTAAGGACCCGAACGACGACAAGGACGTCGTCGTCGACATCCAGGGCGCGGAAGGCGGGGAGGAGGCAGCCCTGTTCGCCGCCGACCTGTTCCGCATGTATACGC
The DNA here is from genome assembly GCA_035511715.1 of Candidatus Acidiferrum sp. Classification (GTDB taxonomy): domain Bacteria; phylum Chloroflexota; class Dormibacteria; order Dormibacterales; family Dormibacteraceae; genus 40CM-4-65-16. Next base: position 2,836 of record DATKFA010000412.1, read on the forward strand.
GATGGGCAGAAAAGAAAGGTTGGAAGGTCGACGTCGTCGACGCGTCACCGACGGAGAAGGGTGGCTACGACAAGATCGAGTTCGAGGTGCACGGCCACGGCGCCTACTCGCAGCTGAAGTACGAGGGCGGCGTGCACCGAGTCCAGCGCGTGCCGAAGACCGAGGCGCAGGGTCGCGTTCACACCTCCGCGGCGACGGTGGCGGTGCTGCCGGAGGCGGACCCCGTGGAGGTCGAGCTCAAGCCCGACGACCTCGAGATCAAAGCCTCCACCTCGACCGGCCCGGGCGGGCAGAGCGTCAACACCACCTACTCGGCGATCCGGGTGGTGCACAAGCCGACAGGGCTGGTCGTCAGCATCCAGGACGAGAAGTCCCAGCTCCAGAACCGGGAGAAGGCGCTTCGCGTCCTGCGCGCGCGGCTGTATGAGATGAAGCTGGCGGAGCAGCAGGAGGCGATCGGCGCGCAGCGAAAGAACATGGTGCGCAGCGGCAACCGCTCGGAGAAGATCCGCACCTACAACTTCAAGGACAACCGTGTGACCGACCACCGCATCAATCTGACCCTGCACAAGCTCGACCGGGTGATGCAGGGCGACCTGGACGAGCTGGTGTCGGCGCTCGTCTCCGCGGAGAGGACCGCCCAGCTGAACGGTGGGCCCAACGGCGAGGCGTGACGATCGTTGAGGTCCTCAAGCTGTCGGCCGATTACCTCGCGAGGCACGGATCCGACTCCGGCCGCCTCGACGCCGAGCTCCTCCTCGCGCACGTCCTCGACGT
>DATKFA010000413.1:0-4162 GCA_035511715.1 Candidatus Acidiferrum sp.
CCGACGATGGCGTCACCCGGCACAGGCTGGCAACACGTCGCGACCGACGTGAGGATCCCCTTCTCCCCGCGCACCAGCACGCGCGGTGAGGGCTGGACCTGGGGAATGAGCGGGATCGTTCGCAGGTCGCCGCCGGGCACCTCGAGGTTGAGCGCCATGCGCATCACCACGGAGTGCGGCGACAGGTCGCCGTAGCCGATGGCGGCCATGAAATCGTCGACGGTGTTGAACTTGTGCGCGCTCGCTATCTCGAGCATCTTCGACTCGGGCAGGTCCGCGAGGTTGACGCGGTGCATGCGGTGCAGCTCCTTGTCGAGGAGGTCGCGCCCCTTCGCCACGTTCTCTTCACGTCGCTGGCTCTTGAACCACTTGCGAATGCGCTCCTTCGCCGACGCGCTCTTGACGAAGTTCAGCCAATCGCGGCTCGGGCCGTGCGGACCCTTGGAGGTCAGGATCTCGACGATCTCTCCGTTTTGAAGCGCGTAGTCGAGCGGGACCATTCGTCCGTTGACCTTGGCTCCGATGCAGTGATGACCGACCTCAGTGTGGATCCGGTACGCGAAATCGACGGGCGTCGACTCGGACGGCAGGTTGATCACGTCGCCGCGGGGCGTGAAGACGTAGACCTCGTCCTGGAACAGGTCGACCTTGACCGTGTTGAGGAACGACTCGGCGTCCCCCACCTCGTTCTGCCACTCGAGGAGGCTGCGCAGCCATGACAGCTTCTGGTCGAAGCTCGCGTCCTTGCCTCCCTCCTTATAGGCCCAGTGGGCCGCCACCCCGAACTCGGCGACGCGGTGCATCTCATGCGTCCGGATCTGGATCTCGATCGGCTCCCCCGTGTGCGTGATCACGGTCGTATGCAGCGACTGGTAGCCGTTCGATTTCGGCATCGCGATGTAGTCCTTGAACCGCCCTGGCATCGGCTTCCAGAGCGAGTGGACGACGCCGAGCACGCCGTAGCAGTCGCGCACCGAATCGACCAAGACGCGGATCGCGGAGAGGTCGTAGATCTCGGAGAAGTCCTTGCTCTCCTTGGTCATCTTCTGCCAGACGGAGTAGATGTGCTTCGGCCGGCCGGTGATGTCGGCCTGGATGCCGACCTTCTCCAGCTCGCGTGCGAGGATCTCGCGCAGGTCGGAGACGAGGGACTCGCGGTCGTTGCGCTTGCGCGCGATGCGGCGCACGACGTCCTCGAACGCCTCGGGCTCGAGGTTGCGGAACGCCAGGTCCTCGAGCTCCCACTTGATCTGACCTATGCCGAGTCGATGGGCCAGCGGCGCGTATATGTCGAGCGTCTCGCGCGAGATCTTGCGGCGTTTGGGCTCGGCCAGCGGCGCAAGCGTGCGCATGTTGTGGAGCCGGTCGGCGAGCTTGATGAGGACCACCCGGAGGTCCTCCGCCATCGCGACCATCATCTTCCGGATGTTCTCTGCTTGCTGCTGCTGGTCGGTGCGGAGGCTGATCCTCCCCAGCTTGGTGACACCCTCGACGAGCCGCGCGACCTCGGGACCGAACTCCTTCTTGACCTCGTCGGCAGTCAGGCCGGTGTCCTCGACGGTGTCGTGCAGCAGCGCAGCGGCGATCGTCTCGGCGTCCAGCTCCAGGTCGGCCAGGATCGCTGCCACCTCCAGGGGGTGGTTGACGTAGTCCTCTCCGGAGAGGCGGTGCTGCCCGTTGTGCGCGACAGCAGCCCGCTCGTAGGCCTTGCGGACCAGCACCTGGCCCTTCGGGTCGAGGTGGTCGGCGACGCGGAGAAGCTCGGAAACCGTCATCTTCGGGGTGCCATGAAGTTTAGATTCGCTATCTAGCTTCCCCAGGCGTACCCAAATCTAGACTTACAGGCCGCGAAATGAACTCGGGACGAGGGGCTTTTACGTTCCGGATCGGGTTCGCGGTCAGCGGCGCGATCCTGGTCGTTGCGGGGGCGACCCTGACCGCCAGCGGCCGCGAAGGGCTGAGCCTCGCCCTTGGCTCGATCGCCGGCCTGCTCGCGCTGGCGAGCGGCGCAACGTTCAGCTCCTGGCGCCTGGCCGCCGGACTGGGCGCCGTGTCGTTGCTCCTCATCCTCGTGCTGAGCCAGGTGGATCCTGGCCACACCGACCTCCCGATCGAGGTGCCCGGCCTTGTCCTGCTTGCGGCGGGCGGCGTGCTCGGCGCGATCGTGTACCGGAGCCTCACCGGCGCGGTCGACAAGCAGCAGGCCGAGGTCGTCGCGCTGAACGCGACGCTAGGCCTGAAGCACAGGGCCTTCGTGGCGGCGACGTCCGACCTCAATGGGACCCAGCCAGGCGACACCGCCGCGATCACTGCCGCCATCGCCGCAAGCGTCGGCGCCGACCTCGCGTGCTGCTACCTGACCTCGGCTGACGGAAGGCGCTTCGTTCCCCAGCCGCCTGGGATCGGTGTCGACCGCCTGCGGCCGCAGGCGGTGAACCGCTCGCACGACAGAAACGGCGGTCCGCTGCTCTCGGCGGTGGAGGCGCGGAATCCGTTCGCCGCCGCCGACGAAAGCCCCCTGACCGAGCTGATCAGCTTCCTGCCCGAAGACCTTCACCTGAAGGGTCTGATCGCGGTGCCGATGCCGATCGGCGACCACGTCGGCGGCTTCATGGTGCTCGGCAGGACGGTCGCCCAGTTCACCGACGACGACAGACGCCTGGCCACCACGCTCGCGACGCGGGCGGGCGAGCAGGTCGCGAGCGCACAGCTGGTGGCGCTCACCAGACAGGAGTCGGCGCGGTACTCGCTGATGAACGAGCTGGTGAAGGAGGCGTCCGGCAAGACCATGAACGAGGTCCTCGAGCTCGTGCTGGGTCGAGGGTCCGAGGTGATCAGGTACGACGCCGGCCGCGCCCTCCTCTTCCAGCCTGACAACACCTATTTCGTGCTGGACGGAAATGCGCCGGCGCCGGAGCCGACCGACGGGCCGCTGGCCCGCGTGCGCGATGGCGAGACGATGCTGCGCAACCTGGTCACCGAAGACGAGGGCATCTACAGCGGACTGCATCCCGAACGATTCGGTGGCACGGTGAACGAGGCCCTGACCCCGATCCGGGGAAAGTCGGGGGTGATCGGGGCGCTTTGCGTGGGACGGCGTGGAAACGCGGGGTTCACCCAGCTGGACATCAGCGCGCTCGACGACCTCGGGTCAATGGCCGGCGTCGCGGTGGAGAACTCGCGCATCCTCCAGGTCGTGTCGGGCCAGGCCTCGCGGCTGGACACAGCTCTCGACGCCCTCGGTGAGGTGTCCGCCGCCCTGACGACGGTGACCCAGGGTTCGCGCGTGCTCGAGCAGAAGACGCTGGAGGCGGCGATCCGCATCGTCGACGGCACCGCTGGGATGCTGACCCGCACCGACTCCCAGGGCCACCAGGCCTCGATCATGGCGGTCTGGCTGAGCACGGACCCGGCTGGCACTGTGTTCCAGAACGGCCAGGGCGTGGTGGGCGCGACGATGCTCAGCGGTCGGGCGACGGTGGTCGGGGATCTCGCGTGGCAGGCCGAGCTCGCCTCACCGCCAGACCTGACCGGGCTTCAGGCCGCGATCTGCACGCCGATGTTCGAGGAAGGCCAGCTGTGGGGCACGCTTTCCGTTTTCGACGACAAGAAAAGGGAGTGGACCACCGACGACCAGCGCGTGCTGGCCACCCTGGCCAACCAGGGCGTGGTCGCGGTGCGCAACGCAGAGCTGTACGAGAAGAACGAGCGCAGCATCTGGGAGCTTCGCAACCTCCAGGAGGCACTCCAGGCCGCGACCTCCACCCTGGACCTGAACCAGGTCCTGCAGCAGGTGCTGGCAGGTGCGGCCAAGGCTTCGTCGGCGCAGATCGGCTGTCTTGCGCTTGGAGACGACAACGGCAAGCTCATCCTGAAGGGGGGATTCGGCACCGACCACGTGACCGCCGAGCGCCTCGCCCTGGTGATCGGAGGTGAAATCTGCAGCAGGGTGATGGAGAGCGGCCAGGCAGTCATGGAGGCCATGTCGCCCAAGGCGGCCGATGACACCGCGCTCAACCCCCGCGCCGTTCTGTGCGTACCGATCACGCTTCGCGGAAAGCCGCTTGGCGTGGTCTTCCTCGCCAACTACAAGGCCGGCCACGAGTTCACTGAGGACCATCGCAACCTCGTGACCGAGCTCGGGACGCAGGCGGCGGTGGCG
>DATKFA010000414.1:0-6602 GCA_035511715.1 Candidatus Acidiferrum sp.
CACGGGCCAGCTGCCCGCGGTCCTTCACTCGCAGGTGTTCGACCGCCCGCGCGCGTCGACCGCGATCCCGTCGCCGATCATGGAGATCATCTGGAAGGCGACGGCCAAGGATCGCGCTCAGCGCTTCCAGTCTTGTGAGGAGTTCGCCGGCGCCTTCCACTACATGCCCAAGGCGGCCGTCCACCATCCGCCCGCCGAGGCGATCTCGGCCGTTGTGGAACCCGACCTCGACGATGAGGTCGAGGAGCCCAAGCCGCTCCCGGCGCGCACGGACGGCCAGAAGCCGGCAGGCGTCTGCACGTACAGCGACTGCCACGAGCGGCGTGGCTGGTCATGCGCCTACACCGACATGACCGGGCGCAAATGCAACAGCTGGTGGTGCCGGCGGCACATCCAGTTCATCGAGCGCACGCCATTCTGCCCGCGCCACGCCTCCGTAATCCGCGCGCTGGCGCCAACCGCCAACACGATCTTCGAGATCAAGAACCGGCCGGCCGTGGACGACCGCGCGTTGCCCCTCGCCGCGCTGGTCGCCGAGGACGTGGACAAGGACGTCACCGAGCTCGTCCGGCGCCGCTACCAGAACCGCAAGGACGTGACCATCGCGCGTGACCGCACCGTGCGCCAGACCTGGTCTGGTCGCGACGACGTGGCGTGGGAACGCAGCTGGGCCGCGCTCAAGAGCCAGGGGTACCTGATCCGGATCGCCGTCCGGGTGTCGGCCCACGAGCCGGACTTCGTGCAGCTGCTCATCGGCAACACGGTCGTCTTCAAAGAGGTGCCGGACTGGATCAGCCGGCGGCGGGAGGGCGAGCCGCCGGACCACGCCGACCGCGCTCGCTTCGGCAAGAAGCTTTTCGCCGCGATCCTGGAGCACGTCGACGCGCCACGTCCCGTGCCATCTTCGACGCCGGCGACAGCGCACCAGATCGAGCCGCCGCCTCCGCCCGAGATCAACCGCACCCTGGTCGAAGGCCTGGTCCTTCGCATCGCGGCGTCGGCGACGCGGGTCACGGGGTTCGAGGTAGCCGAAGCCCTCGCGCTTCCATTCGGCGCGATCGAGCCGATGCTCAAGAACCTGACGAGTCAGAACCTGCTCGACGCGCTCGGGCTTGCCTCAGAGCAGGGGCCGTGGCTCGGCCGCCCGCTGCCAGAGCGCATGGCGTACGCGATCACCAAACAGGGCCGGACGCGGAGCGATCAGATCGCCGACTCCTCGACGCGCTACCTCGGCCCGGCGCCCGTCTCGATGGGCGAGTACAAGGCCGTGCTCGCAGAGGCCGCGAAGCCGGGCACGCTCGACCTCGTCAAGGTCGGCCTCGCGTTGAGCGGAATCGAACTAGCGCCCGGCGTCATGGAGGCGGTGCGGGCGGCGGTCAACTCGCGTTCGTCCATCTTTATCTATGGCGCGCCCGGCAACGGCAAGACGACATTGGCGCGGCGTATCCCGTCATTGCTGGGCGGACCCATCGTTATCCCGTTCGCGCTCGACGTCGGCGGGGGCGAGGTGATGACGATCTTCGATGGGTCGGTGCATCGGCTCGAGCCGAATCAGCCCGCGGACAAGCGATGGCGCCGCGTGGCGCGGCCGCTGGTGCAGGTCGGCGGCGAATTCCAGCTCGAGATGTTCGAGCCGACCTGGGAGGAAGGCTCGCGGATCTACGGCGCGCCGCTGCAGGTCAAGGCCAATGGAGGCGTGCTGCTGATCGACGACCTCGGTCGCCAGCGAGTTTCGCCGAAGCAGATCCTGGACCGATTGCTGGTGCCGCTCGAGCAGGACACGGACTTCTTGAACCTCACGTCGACGGGACGCAAGGTCGAGGTTCCGTTCCTCGCGCAGGTGGCGCTGTCGACCAACCTCAAACCCGCCGAGCTGCTGGACGAGGCTTACCTGCGGCGCCTGGCCTACAAGGTGTTGATGCCCGACCCGACCTGGCAGATGTGGTGCCGGATCTTCGAGCGCGAGCGCGACCGGTTGACGATCCCGCCCGAGCCGCCCGCGATGGACATGATCCAGACGATGTACGGCGGCCGGCCGCTGCGCGGCAATCATCCGCGGGACTTGCTGGAGCGCCTGGTGGACGTTTCTTCCGCGCGCGGGGTGCGCCCGCAGCTGACCCCGGAGCTGATCGAAGCGGCCTGGAACACGCTGTTCGTCGCCTCTTAGCGCCCGAGCGAAATCCGTGCGTTTTGCACAAAACGCACGCCAAACGCGCACTTCAAAGGTTCTTTATGGCGAAAACGCACCTAAACGGCTTCGATTTCGGCCGTGGGTATACTCACTTTTCGCCTCGTTTCGCGGCGGTGGCGGAATGGCAGACGCGCTAGTTTCAGGAGCTAGTGACCGCAAGGTCGTGGAGGTTCAACTCCTCTCCGCCGCACCACGATCGGTTCAGGTGGTCGGTCGCGGTCTCGTCGCCAGGAGGTAGATCCCTGCCTCGGCGCAGCCGAGCATCAGCAGCACAAGCATGTTGGGCAGGGCGCTGAGCGCGGGATCAAAAGCCTGGACCGTCGAGTCGAGGGCGGTCGGCCCCGGAATCAGCAGAGGCACACCGATACCCACCAGCGCGGCACGCCCGAATCGATCCGCGAGCGGAAAGTCGGCCGCCAGGGCGCACGCCCCCACGAGCAGGACGCCGTTCGCCACGAGCAGCGCCACCCAATCGTGAAGGGTAAGCGCGCCCAGCCGCATCAGGACTGCGGCCTGCAGCGCCTCAAAGGGAACGACCACGGCCGGCGCGGCCGCTGCGAACAGGAGCCGAGGATGCATAGAAGCGGCTAGCGACTGAGGACCTTCTCCAGCTGAGCCTTGTTCATGCGCGAGCGTCCCTTAATTCCGCGCTCCTTTGCCTCGTTCCGCAACTGGTCATATGTCCTACCCCCTGATCCGCGGTGGGACCGCAGCCCACCCCGGCGGCTCGGCGTCAGGTCATGGATCGACGTGGGGCTGGCCTGTTTCGCCTCACCTTGCTGCGCCCGCTCCTTGTTCACGGTGCGGGCCGCGATCTCCTCGGCCCTCTCCTCGTCGGTGCCCCTTTCGAGCAGCCCTTCCTTGATGTGCCCGTACTGCCGCTCTCGTTTATCGCTCCAGGCGCGGTGTGGCATGGAAAACACCTCCTTGCTTTCTTCCTTGACAACGCGCGGGCAAATCCATTCGACTGAGCGGGCTTGAGCTCCGTCACCTACGACCAGCTGAGGGTCCTGTACCGCACGCTGCTCGTCTTTGCCACAGTCGGTGTGGTGATCCTGGCCATCGGACTTGTCCAGTTCGCGTACTTCGAGCGCCCGGGACAGGCGAGCGGCATCCACGCCCGGGTCGTCGGGGTCTTCAAGTACGACCCGGCCACCGGCAAGACGTCAGGTCCTGATCGCAGCGAGTTCCAGCGCAACGAGCAGTTCGCCGCGGTCGTCGACTGGAATTCAGTTCCCGGCGGCGTCGAGGTCGATGCGCGCTGGTACGACACGTTCGGATCCATCGAGGGTCACATTGGGCCCGCGCCGGCGGCGGACCTGGTCAACCAATCCGTCGTCGCGGTCGCCGTGCCCCAGGGCTACCACTACGTGCTGCCGGGGCGCTACACGTTCGTCGTGGAGCGCCTGCAGGGCGGGATCCCCGTCGAGGTGCTGGCGCGCCGTTTCGAGGTCGTGGATCGAACGTGATCACGGCCACGCATCCGCCCGCCGCCGACCCCGAGTCGAGACTCCGGCCCCGCCGTTACGGCATCGCGGCCGCGATCGCTGCGATGGTGGTGGTCGCGCTGATCGCGAGCTCGATCCTCAACTACGTATTCCTCGACACGATCCCGGCCAGAGCATCGCTGTACGGCTTGCTCGCAGTCGCGCTCATCACGCTCGGCACCTATGTGCTCGTGCGCGCCTTCAACCGAGACCGGGCGACCCGACGCAAGCACCTCATCCGCGCGGGCGTGCTCATCGGCCTCGGCGTCCTGCTGTGGCTGCTCGTCATCGACGTCTTCCTGTTCACCCAGTCGGCGGGCCCTGGCGTCGCAGCGGTATGCGCGCTGGCCTGCCTGCCGACCACGGCGTTTGGGCTGTTCGTGGTGCGTCGCATGGATCGCAATCACAAGGAACCCTGGCGCCTCGTGCTGGTGGCCGCCGCATGGGGGGCAATCGTCGCGACGAGCCTCGTCGTCTGGGGCGAGACGATCTGGGAGCAGTCGGCGCAGCACGCGCTTGTTCCGGGACCCGGGCTGGACACCTCGCTCGCGTTCATGGCCGGAATCCTCGAGGAGCTGGCCAAAGGCACCGCGGTCCTGTTGCTGTTCCTCATCATGCGCGACGAGTTCGACGACGTGGTCGATGGCATCGTGTACGGCGCAGCGATCGGACTCGGCTTCAACTTCCTCGAGTCGATCAGCTACATGACCAACATCTACTCGATCTTTCAGGCCGAGGGCTTCGGCTTCGCCGCGGCCGCCATCCAGTGGTACGGACGCCAGGTGCTCGGGCTCTTCTTCGGCCACGCGACCTACACCGCCTACATAGGCGCGGGTGTCGGCATCGCGCGTCAATTACCCAACGCCAGGCAAAAGATCTTCGCGATAGTCGCAGGGTTCATCATCGCCATCGCGGGCCATTTCTCGTGGGACGCGTGGGCCAATTTCTTCCCGGTCGACAACACGCTGTTCGGTCTGGTCGAGATCCACCTCCGGACGCTGGTGATGAACGGTCCGTTCACAGCCGGACTGATCGCGCTGCTGCTGTTTGGCATTCGCTATGAAGGCGCCAACCTCCTCGACCAGCTCCGCAAGGAAGCGGCGACGGGTCAGGGCGCGATCCTGCCGGAAGAGGTGGCGATCCTGTCGAGCCCATGGCAGCGACTGCGGCACCGGCTGCAGGCCTTCAGCCGCGCAGGATTCCCGGGCTATCTGAGGTTGTCGCGGCTGCAGACCGCGCAGCTCGACCTTGCGATGGAGCGTTGGCATCGGGAGCGGAAGGAGATCGATTCACCGCTCGAGGCCGAGCTGCAGCTCCGCCAGCATGTGATCGACCTGCGGCACTGGGTCGCGGCCTGAGGCACGGTCGAGAAACCTCGGCGAGATATTCGGCGATCCAGGTGGCCCAGATCCGGGCGAAGCGCCGAGCAGCGGAACGAGCGCATCCGTTGATGCGTGAGTGAGCAGCGCAGAACCTACTGGGGCCCCCTCCGGGGGGAGTGGGCCGCATGGGCGCCGAAGATCCGTCGAGGGCTTCGCGGCCGTGCCTCAGGCCGGGAGGCGACCTCCTAGTAACCGGGCCACCGTCAGCGTCACCAGCGTGGCTGCCGCGCCCCACGTGATCGCCGAGACCGCCGGGTCGCTGAAGTCGGTCCCGCTGAGGACCGCATGCACGAACGCGAGCGCGAACGCGCCGTAGCTCAGGCGGTGCACCCACAGCCACACCTCCTTACGCATGCGCCGCTTCAGGTAGGCCGTGACGCTGACAAGGAGAAGGATGTCGAGCGAAAGCGAACCGAGGCCGATCGCCAGGGTGCCGTAGCTCGAGTGAAACGGGATGAACACATCCAGCACGCCGATCCGCGCGGTTTGGTCCAGCAGCAGCGATCCGATGTGGATGACGGCCAGCGGGATCCACAAGACGATCGTGTATTCGTGCAGCGATCGGACGAGCCGGTTGCTTCCGAGCCAGTCGAGTACGAGTGTTCTGAGCGCTATGCCGGTGACCAGGGCGATGGCCAGCGCGGCGTAAGAGGCGAGTCCAGCCACACGCGCCAGGACCCAGAAGAACTGGTCCGCCGTCATCCCAGCCACCACGCCATGGCGTGCGCCGCGCAGTACGCGGGCGCCAGCTCCGGTCCGAGAAGGAGCGCAGTCTTTGCGACTACCTCCGCCTCCAGTGCGGTGGCCGCGACGACGGAAACCTCTTCCAGGCCCGTCTGGGCGGGCCGACCTGTGCGCGGATCGATCAGATGGTGCACGTCACCCCAGCGACGCTTGCGCGTGCTGCTGGTCGCGGCGCCCTGGTCGCGGAGCATCAACGTCGCCTCGCCGACGCCGATCGGCCACCGACCTCTGGCCCGCAGGTCGCCGCCCAGATTGACGACGCACGCCGGTCCGAGGGTTTCGGACAGGCGGTCCGCCATCCAGCCCTTGGCGATGCCGCCCAGGTCGACGCCGGAGCCGCGGGCGACGCGGGCCCGACCGGGGCGGACCTCGAGCAGCTCGGGCAGTGGTCGCAGCGGTTGCGCTCCGTCGAGCGCGGCCACAGATGGTCCGTGGGTGAGTGAATGCGAGTAGCCGATCGCCACCATCGACGGCAGCACGGCGGCGTTGACCAGCCCGGCGCTCATCCGATGCGCTTCGAGGGCCGCATGCAGAACCGACTCGAGCTCGGCGCTGACGGGAAACCATTCACCGGCGTGAGCGTTGAGGCGTGACAGCTCGCTGTCAGGCGAGAACCGCGTCAGGCGTTCGCCCATGCGCCGCACCCAGCGCTCGCCCCGGGCCAGGTCGGCGTCGAGGGCGAACAGGCTGCAGGTCGTCCCCATCGCGTCGAAATGACGCGAAGGGACCTCAGGACGCATAGGTCGAGGTCATCGGTGGCTCGTTTGCGGGCTGCACCGACGGTCCGACGGTCACGCC